>CALKXZ010000225.1 GCA_938003775.1 uncultured Granulosicoccus sp.
CATAACCTGCATTTCCAGTTCTCTGTGTGTGGGATTGGGTATACGACGTTCTGACTGACAAACAAAAAATGGACTTCAAAATTGAAAGTCGTACGCACGCCCGATCGGTCGACAAACTGCCAGATTCGTTTCCGATGCAGCGTATCAGCACGCAGCGACATAATAACGATCAGTACCGCCATGTCCTGTTCATCGATATGCCAGATTTCGATAGTGTGGAATCATCCAATCGCGAGTTAGTGGACCTGTGGTTGCCGCATCTGGACGTGGTCATGTACGTTGTCAGTCCAGAACGCTACAGAGATGATCAAGGATGGCGGCTATTAATCGAGCACGCCCAGCAACATGCGTGGGTGTTCATCATGAATCATTGGGATCGTGGCGATCCTGCACAGCTAGAGGACTTTCGCTCACAGCTAACCGGTGCTGGTCTTACCGATCCAATCATCTATCGCACGGACTCTAGCGACCGGACGCACGCCAATCTGGCGACAGAGGACGAATTCGCGGACCTGCAGAACACCTTGATCGCCCTTTCCGATCAAGCCATTGTCGATTCACTCAACGAACTGGGTATCTTGGCGCGTCTTAGGTCAATTAAGTCTGTGAGTGATCACTGGCTCAGCGCTTTGGGCGATGAACACACACTGAGTGAACTGCCAGCGGTGTGGCGCAGTTTTTGGCATGAATCCAGTGACCGCTTGCGCTTATCCTTGAGTCACAAATCACAACGTATTGCGCAGCTGTACGCCGATTCAGAGGTTTCTTGGCTGTCTCGACTGCTGGGTGGCCGTGCCTCAGCCAATCAACCGCTAGCCAGTCCATCGTTGCTCGATGAAGCGGTGCTACAACGACTGGACAGCAACCTCGAAGACTTTCTAAACCAACAAAGCCAGTCTAGTCAGATTGCGCTGGCAGCACTCCGCCAGAGCGTGGCACAGCCGTACGCCGACGCTCGCCAAGGCCTGGCAAGCCTCGTTGATGATGAGCTTGAAAAATCACTGGCACAGCCCGGCAGCCGATGGCAACGCCAGTTGCACAAGCACCTCGGCTTGTTATGCTTGTTGTTGCCTCTGGCCAGCATCGGCTGGATTGCCTGGCGGGTGGTCCAGGGTTTTGTAGAAGGAGGCAGTAACCCGGCGGCGTATCTGGGCAGTAACTTCGCTGTCAACGGTGCTCTGCTGCTGGCTATATCCTGGGTCATACCAGCGCTGGTTCGTCGCCTTATTCGCCCATCCCGGGAAAAGGCTGCGCTGCGCGGCGTCAGCCGGGGCCTTGACGCGGCATTAACACAGGTTGAGGGTGTTATTGCAGAGAGATTGGCGGCGCTATCCACCGATGCACAAGCGCTAAGAAGCGATTACCAGCAGTTGTGGCAGCGTTTAGCACAACCCGATCATTCATCCCTGCCGGAACAGGTCCAGCGCATGCTGGCCAACGAGATCGTGCAACCGGATCAGCGCTCGATCGATGTACGGGCAAGTACCCACAATTCGACCTTTGCGGCACCGCTATCGTAGAGCTCGCGAGCCATTTCACGAGCCGTGGATCCGGTCGTGAGCACATCATCGACAATGGCTACGTGTTGGTCCGCTACCCAAGCACTTGCGCGAAACGCCCCCATAATTCGAAACTGCCGCTCGGCACGACTCAACCCTGCCAGAGAACCCGTGTCGCAGTGCCGGATTACCGCATCTACGCGTGACGATAGACGCAAGTCATGGGCGCACCAACGGGCGATATCCGCTGACTGATTGAAGCCTCGACTTGCTTCTCTTTGGCTATGCAGCGGTACTGGAATCAAACAATCTGGCAGATGGGTCACACCACTTGATTGATTGAGCTGATCAACCGATCTTGCTAGCAGCGATCCCAATACTCGGGCCAATTGCCGACGATGACGATATTTTAAGTCTTTGATCAGGTGCTCGACGGGAAATTCGTAACGATACGGCACCACAACACGCGTGAAAGGGCTTTGCAGCAACACACATTGATTGCACTGCAGCGACGTGCCAGGCGGTAACAAACTGTGCCCTGAGGCCTGTCCACCGGCACTGATGTGCGAACCAGCTCCTGACAACGACGCCAAAGGGCCACCACAAGACAGGCACAATGTCGCGTAAACCCCTGCCTCACCCACACCAAGGCAACGCCCGAGTAAACTTTCGCAGCTGTCACACAGGTCAACGTCGATCAATCCACGACCGGCACATATGACGCAATGAGTGCCAATTTTTAATCGGCGACAGCTCGATAGAAGCCATTCAGGCCATCCATGTGGGTAAATACGCATCAGCAAGGGTCCTTTTGCCTATGAAATACCCTGAATAGCCTACACTCTATTCAGGTTTCTGGCAGTGCTCACCGTTTGCTTGTTGTTTTTTTCACACATGAATTCCGTGGATTAAGTTTACAATTAGCCTGTTAGACGCTATATAAGACAAAAATACAACAAGTCTGTGTGGCGTTTTTTTGCACACGTCTTATACGCGGATGTGTTGTGATTTTTCGTTCGCGTGCAGTGCGTAGTCAAAGGTCATTGGTTTGCCCTTGGCATGGCTTGCGCTAAGAACACCGGATCGGCTACTAAATCTGTACTCAATTTGTCTAACTAGTGGGAGCTAGCTATGAATAGAAATATCAGCACAATCAGTTCAATTGCGGCCTTACTGTTGGGCAGCACAGTCGTTATCGCGCACGATGTAGCGCTCGATGGCGATATCGAAATACCTGCAGGAAGCGCAGGCTATGTCAATGTCGGCGGCAAAGCGTTGCGTACCGGCGGCGGTGAATGCCTCAGATTGGGTGGCTTCAGCGAAGAGAATCAAGTCAATGCCTGTGAAGGTATTGAAGAGACAGCAGAAGTGGAAGCAGAGGCAGAACCTGCACCTGAGCCAGCACCCGCGCCAGAACCTGTCAAAAAAGAGCCTATTGTTACCACGGCCACCTTGGGCGGCGAAGCGCTGTTTGACAACAATTCTTCAGACCTGAACGCCGCTAGTGAGCAAGCCATGGCTGATCTGGTCTCTGAACTAGAAAAGTATCAGGAAATCTCTTCTATCGCTGTTGTTGGTCATACCGACTCAACCGGTGAAAGTGGTTACAACCAGGACCTCTCAGAGCGTCGCGCGGCATCGGTAGAGGCTTTCCTGGCTGCAGCCTACCCCAACGTGCCAGTGACCAGCTCTGGAATGGGTGAAGATAGCCCGATCGCTACCAACTCGACACGTGAAGGCCGCCAGTTGAATCGTCGTGTAGAAATTCAAATCACTGCAAAAAGCATCACTGAGTAATATACCCGGGCGTTTGAGCGGTTGAGACTCCCATCCCAGGAGTTTCCGCCGCACTTAGCGTGAGCCTGAGCACATCCGAATTTGCCCAGGCTCGCGTTATCAGGAGAATCATTGGTTCTCTGGACTGCTTGCCTTGAGTGTTCATTGCGCTAAACTCTTCGACAGCAACACTCTTTAATTTGCCACATCTGCACGTAAAATCACCACGGAGAATGTATCGTATGATCACTCGTAAAGCTCTCGGGTTAGGCGCTTGTCTATCACTATTGTCACTAGGCATATCCGCTCACCAAGTCGATGTTGAAGG
Source organism: uncultured Granulosicoccus sp. (assembly GCA_938003775.1). Lineage (GTDB taxonomy): Bacteria > Pseudomonadota > Gammaproteobacteria > Granulosicoccales > Granulosicoccaceae > Granulosicoccus. The sequence goes on from CALKXZ010000225.1 coordinate 3,604, forward strand.
CGATGTCGAAGCCTCTGGCGATGGCTATGTGTCCACCGGCGGCATGGTTCTAAAAACTGGACTGGGCGGTTGTTTACAGACCGGCACACGAAATGATGACAACGCCATCAATGCCTGCGAAGGTATTGAGGACGAAGTTGCCGAGGCCGCTCCAGAAGCGGAAGTAGCCGCTGCACCGGAGCCACCCGCAAAACCAGCTGGCAAGATCGACACACGCCAGTTCAGTGAACAAGCATTGTTCGACACCGATTCAGCTCAACTCAACGGTGCGGGCCAAGCCGCCATGGACAGCATGTTCGGCGCATTGGCTGAATACAAAGGCATCACGGGCATCATGGTGACAGGCCATACCGATGACCGCGGTTCTGACGAATACAATCAGGCTCTGTCAGAGCGTCGTGCACAGAGTGTTGCCGGTGCCATCAGTGCTCGCTATCCCGATGCTCGTATCGAGGTTAAAGGAATGGGTGAAGGCTCGCCGGTCGCCAGTAACGATACCGCAGAAGGGCGACAACTGAATCGTCGAGTTGACGTGGAAGTTACTGCCACGCGCATGATCTTTAACTGATCCACCCCGACCACTGGGCGAGCCTTGTGCTCGCTGGGTGCGAAAAAAAATTGTTCGACCAAGAGGCCAGCCATAGAGCTGGCCTTTTTTTGGGTAATGGACTGTGGGAAAAGCCTTTTTGTCAGTAGTTACAGCTAGCCCAATGGGCTAACACTGGGGCTGACACATGATTGGGCAATCGACGGTGCACCGGTCACTTCATTCGGCGAATTTAGATTTCCGTTTACCCGGCTTAACGATATCTACTGCCGTTCCAACCACGTCAGTGGTGATGTCGACAGTGCCGACAACCACGTCAGTGGCTATGCCTACCGCAGTTCCCACAACACAGCCAGACAAAGCAAAACAAGTTAAGGCAACACAGGCTATTCGGATCATGACAAGAAATCTTCAACGCATTAATGTGGGTCAATAGTAGGATGCAATAAAGCGGCCCGCCACTTTATTCATTCAGTGGGTAACAGGTGTTGCAATTAGTTTGGCATGAGCTGCTCTAACGGTGCGTCCACAAAGTGGATAATGCCGTTCGCAACCACACGATCACGGCCCACGATATTAGCACCTCCCACCCGGAACCCATTCGCGGATGGTTCAACCTGAACAGAACCCATTCGCATGTTCAGTTCACCAGCAACCAGTTCGTCAGTGGCAATGGTGCCTGGGAACAGGTGCAAATTAACCAGTTCGGCAGCACCCATACTGTCGCCGTCAGAACCCAAAGCGAACACATCACTCGAACTACGCTCGAATGCGATGTCAGAAGGTGCAAATAACGTCCAACCCAGACCATTATTGTCACCTTGCAGTAACTCAGCTAGCCCGGCTTGTTCTACCAGACTGAGTAACGTGGAATAGTCAGATCGCTCCAGCAGCGTCTCAGATATTGAATCCGTGGACGGTGGCGGCACGGCATTGTTCGGATCAATAGTGCGCAGCGGAGGGGTTAAGACCGTATCAATGACATGCAATAGGCCATTGCTGGCCGCTATATCCGGGCCACTGAGCACCGAACTATTGAGTAACAGATTGCCACTGTTGTTGATATTAATAGCCACTGGCAGATTGTTCGCCATGTTCAGCGCCCTATTGTCGTACTGTCGTAAGGCGGTAGAGTTTTGAGCACTACCCAGTAGCACGTGATAAGTCAGTCGATCGCGCAATTGTTCGGTGTCCAATGCAGCCAGTAAACCAGGGCTTACAGCGGCATCAAGCTCAGCGAAGGCATCATCACTGGGCGCAAACACGGTTAACGGCACAGGGCCCTGCAGCGTTTGTTGAAGATCTGTTTTTTCAATCAGCGCCAGCAGTCTAGTGAAGGTGCCCATAGCACTCATCAGCTCAAAAATATCTTGAGTCTGACCCACCGGTGGTGTGAACTGCATCACAGTTGGCTCAACGAGTGGTGCATTCACCGTCGGTGTGTCACCTGGATTTGTTGCAGTAGGGTCATTGGGTGCAACCAAGGGTAGCTGCGGTGAACTGCTACCTGACGAGCAAGCAGTCATCAGCGCGATCAACACGACGCAAAACAGAACAGGAATGGTGCGAGTTTTCAAGTGAGTTTGCGCTGCCAGTGTATTCATGAGGATCGTTCCTTGTATCAGATACTAATATCAATGGTTGAAAACCTACAGGCAGTTATCGATTGTTTACATGTGAGTAACCGAGTGGGCCTATCAACCGAATGATACGGTAGTTACACAGTTTATGGCTACTTGACGCGTGCGCAGCAGGCACGACAAAGCCAGAAATAAGCTGCCGACTGTCGTGACAAATAAAATCAGCGCCAGGGGTCGTTCGCGACTATTGCCGCGAGACTGTTACACACGCAAGGTGTCTACTGCACAGTAGGATCTGGCAAGCTGATAACCATTAGATCACCGGATTTCTCAAGAATGAGCTGTTGTGCCGTGACGCCAGCCAAAGTGGTCTCTTCGTTTACGGTGCTACCCACATCGAACCGGCGCTCATCCTGGGTAACAACATACACAGGCTCAGAGGCTGATACGAATACAACTCGACTGCCGAACAAATTTTCCAGCTGCACCAACACCTCTTCATCATCCAATTCTGAACTTACGCGCTCGTCAGTGCTTTGCGCATTAACAAGGTTTTCAGCAGACGAATCTGTTGGTGATGCAGCGGCCGTCACCATTGACTGCACCGCAGTATCACTGACGCCAGAGGCAGCGGCGGTGTCGTTAACCACCTGTGAGGTTGATTGAGCAGCTGTTTGTGACTCAGGGTCAACTGCCGCTGACTCGAGCACCTGTTCCGCGTTGTCTTGTACGTCAGACGCCACGGCTGTTACCTCTGATGTTTGTTGCTCGATGGATGCAACCTCCGCCGGTGCATCATCTGCTCGAAACGCTTCAAGTAGTCTATCGGTCACGATCAAACCAAATGCGATAACACCAATAGCAATCAGGGCTTTATTCAATTTTTGTGGCCAGGTTTCAGGTGACGGTTCGGGCGTGGGCTCAGAAGTATTGGATCTTGAAGAGGCCATGGGCGATTACTCGAATTCGAAAGGTGGTGCAGTTGTTAAGCCGAACTATTCGTTCACCAATTAGGTGGATCTCTATAAATCGGCATTTGTTTTTCGTTGTCAGAACGTGTTGTAACCCGGAATGTCAGTCACCCATTCAATAGGTTTCGACAGGGACGCTCGTTCCGACGCAGGCTTGACATCGTCCTGCATATCATCGACCAAGACCTTGGCACCAGCGTCGACCACGGTGTCGGCTTCGGACTCTGGGTTAGCTTCTGATTCGGCCTTAGCCACAGCGTCTTCGCTGGGATTCGCTTGAGCCCGAGCACCTGCATCCGCCATTGCTGTGGTTATGGACTTGGCGGTTCTCTTAACGAACGCAGGATGCCCACTGACACGCACAGAATCATCACGAAACTCAATATCATTGCCCGAGACAAGTCCTTCCATCAAGCTGGCACGGTAAGCTTCATCAAGCGACGGTGTGCTCATGGCAATCGCCACACTGCTTTGCTCACTCTTGTTAACAACATGCAAGGTGTCGTCACTCAGGTCAAACAACACCGGATACGATTCGCTCAAAGTGGCTAAGGTCTCGTGCATGGTGCCACTGAATCGGCCAGAAACTTTGCCGTCTAACTCGCCATCAATGGCCACTTCACTACCCGACATCTGGGCCAGTTGTTGTATCACCATATCCAGCGATGCATCATCAACCCATATGCTGACTTCAGGACCCGGCTGGTCTGTGGGCGAGGTTTCAACCGCAACGCTGATTGTGCTCACACACAATGCACAAGCCAGCAACACTGCCCCCCCGCCACAACTATTAGGCAAGCAGGATGATTGACCCAGAGCGTTTTTGCGTCTGGGAAAAAGCCGACTATTCATAATTCATCCCCGGATTCATCCCCGCTTGACTAGGAGTTTTTCTGACGCTTAAGGGTCAACACAACACCCCGACGTGGCATAACATCGTCAAAGGTCTGAGGTGCCCAGCAACCCTCATCCAGAATTTGATCGTGCTCGAGACCGGAAAACAAGAACGCCTCCTTCACCCGGTTAGCTCTGCCCAGCGCAAGCAGACTATTGCCATTGCTAATACCGGTTTCACCGTGGCTGCAACCAATCACCGACAGTACGTCAGTGTCAGGATCCATTTTTGCCACGTATTCATCGATGATTTGTTTATTTGCATCACCGAGCCTGAGCGAGTCATTGGGGAAAATCAAGATGCTCTGCTGAACGTCTTCATATCCGGTGAAAACATCCTTGTAGTTGGATGTCATGGTTTCGTACATGTTCTTTTTGACCGCAGTCTGCTTTTCTCGCTTCCACCACGAACCCGCTTTTGAACCGGGCGCTGTGGCTGCCAGCATGTCCTCAATTTTAGGGCCTTCGTAAGCCTGAAAGGAAACTGAAGAATAGGTGCTGTCCGGCACCTCAAAGATGTCATCGTTCAGCGTGACAGTTCGCTCCTCAACACCTCTGATAATTTGTTCGCTCACCGGCACCGTTCTGTCAGCGACCACGTCATAGGCACGTTCCACAGAGACCTGGCCAATCGCCAACACATACACTTGTGGGTTGCTGCCTGTGTTTCCATCGACTCGTTTGATGGCAGACTTCACTTGATTCAGGCCTTCTTCGATAGCAACGGTTTCGAGTTTGAACCCGCGACCGTCTAGTTCTTTATGCACCTGGTGGTCAAAGGCTGAACGTGGCTTGGCTACTTGAACGGTCGCCATTAACGGGTTCAGGTGCGGAAACTGCGAAATTGAATTGACCAGGTTGGAAGCAATGAGCTCATGGTCGGGGGTATCGGGCTTGTCCCAGGGAGCTGTCAGCCCGAGGACGCTGCAGGCGGATAAGCTGCTGGCCACCACCGCCAGCGTCAAAGCTTGCCAGATCCGTATCCATAATGCCTTACCTGCCAAATATAGACTGCCCATTTTGTCCCTCTTCCCGTGATTCATCATGTCGTAAATTGAATATGTTGCATCAACATTCAGCGAGCAACGAGCGCCGCCCCTGAACCCAACCTAGCTGACCACAATAGCCTTTTAGCTCAAGCAAAGCACCGCTCATTAGTGGTCTAGAAACTGTGCCAGCAGCTTGTTATCTTATTTGTAATTATTTAACCCAACAGGTGACAAAATAACGTCATTAACAGCTTGAATTTACGTCAATCCAATGCTGAGCAAACACCAGTGCTCTGAATTTATCTCAATTCTAGTTCGAATCAGAGTCCTTCGCATCAGAAACTCCAATGCGATGGTAGACATTTTTGTTTTGACCATCTGTGGTTTTTCACGATGTCGAGTTGGCGCTATTTTAATTTATTTCCTGGGCTTATTTCCTGGGCTTATTGCCTGAGCAAAGCCGTTGCACCATCAGCCACATATTGGACCGACAAAGCGGCCAACAACACGCCAAGCAAACGGGTCAACACCAGTCGACCTGTTATACCCAAATACTTCTCAAAATACTCCGCGCTGTACAGCACAGCGCAAGTCATTAGCATAATGACAGCGATCACCCCAATCAACACCAACGTGCCCGCCCAGCTACTGACTGTTGCCTGAGCAGACATGTCGGATGACAACAAAATAGTCGCCGATATGGCACCGGGACCTGCAATCAATGGAATGGCCAGTGGGAATACGGCTAGGTTGGCTATTTCGTTCTTCATGGCAATTTCCGAAGCCTGCGCTTTACGCTCCTGGCGCTGTGCATAAATCATTTCAAAAGCGGTGTAGAAGAGCAGCAGACCACCTGCGACTCGGAATGCATGAATCGTAATACCCATACCGTCCAGCACAGCCATACCTGTTAAAGCAAACAGTGCCAGTATTGCGAAGGCGACCAGCAGTCCTCTTAAGGCCGTGGCGCGTCTGTCCACTGCTGACATTCCCGCCGTTAGACCCAGAAACAGGGGTGCATTGCCAATCGGGTCTATGGTGACCAGCAAGGTTATGAACGCGTTAAGAATGATATCGAAAGTAGGCACGCCCAATCAGCTCCAACTAACTCAACCGCAAGTGTAACAGCGAGTATCGACCTGCCTGTTATTATCAACTCATTAAACTGCCCGCACCCGATACACAGCCTGTCCAGTGCTCAGTATTTACTCTTCCTCTACTCAGTTTTGGTGAATAATCAGCATGACATCAAGCACAATGATCGAACAGAGCGCAACGATCAACCATGATGGCAACTCTCTTGAAGGCACCCTATCGACACCTGCCAGCGGCACGACCAACAAGGTCATGTTGCTGATTGCTGGTAGCGGCCCACTGGATCGAAATCAAAACTCTGCCAAAGTACAACTTAATCTTTTTAATGCCATTGCCGAATGTCTAGCAGCCGCCGGCTGTGCCAGTATCCGTTACGATAAACGAGGCTGTGGTAACAGCGAGGGTAACTATGACGCAACAGGGCACTCTGACCTAGTCGCTGATGCCAATGCTTGGCTGCAATTCATCAAAGCACACCCAACACTGGCGCGATTACCCACCTACCTTCTCGGTCATAGTGAAGGTGCAGCGATAGCACCACAACTATTGAGCATGGGTACAGACATTGCAGGTCAAATACTGCTGTGTCCGTTTGTTGAGCCTTTTGAGCAAGTCATGCGGCGCCAGGCTGAAAAAGCGCTGGCTGAGATTGCCGCACTGCCCGGGTTCAAAGGCAAGCTGATCCGCTTCTTCGTACGACTCAGTGGCGATCAAATGAATAAACAAAAAAAGCTAATTGAGCGAATTCGCGCCACTAAAAAACCCACTATCACTATTAAAAAACAAGTGATCAATGCCAAATGGATTCGCGAAATGATTGAGCTTGATATGCCATCTATCTATGCCACGGTGACAGTACCAACATTAGCGGTTGGCGGTGAAAAAGATCTGCAGAGTTTGCCAGAGGATGTCAATAAGCTGCGTGAGTTGATTACCCAGGCTCCTCTGCAAACCAACATCTTGACAGACTTGACTCACATTTTACGATCGGACCCCGAGGAACCATCCACACAGAGATACACACAGTTGTCGCTATTAGATGTGGACGCTCGCCTACTGAGTACGATCACCACTTGGCTTAATGCGCAACACATACAATCGATATAAAACGATCATGAAACCCTCTCAAAACAACGCATACAACGCACAGTCTTCAACAGTGACAGCCATTGTGATGTGCGTTGCGGCTCTGCTGCTAGGTGCCTGCTCCGGCAGTAGCGATACAACAGCACCGGCTACATCCACGGCCAATGCACCGCAAGGCAGCCCAATGCCAAGTAACCCCGACAACGAACAACCTGGTGTCGATAATCCAACCACTGATAACGGTGATAACAGCGTTACCCGTGCTCGCTACCGACTGCGCTTTGAGGCCAGCTGGAGCGATACCACCCACCCATTGAATTTTCCCAACAACCCGCATTTTTCAGGCCTGGTGGGTGCCGTGCACAATGAACAGGTACGTTTTTGGGAGCCGGGTCAAATGGCCACAGATGGCATACAACAAATGGCTGAAACCGGTAACAAGTCAGATCTGCGCCTTGAGGTACAAGCAGCTATAGATAACGGTTCCGCGCTAATGCTAATCGATGGTGGGGGTGTGGCAAGCTCACCTGGCACCGTGAGTATTGATTTTGAAGTAAGCCAAGATTTCCCACAAATCACAGTCACCAGTATGCTCGCGCCAAGCCCCGACTGGTTCATCGGTTTGCATAATCACTCGTTGTTGGTCAATGGCAATTTTATGGGGTCACACAGCATTGAACTGGTGCTGTACGACGCAGGTTCGGATAGCGGTGCTCGTTATAGTTCGCCTAACGAGACGACCAGCCCGTTGTCACCCATCGCGCGTGTTAATAGCGAGGCGCAGGATACACCGTTCATTAATGGCGAACCCACCGTTGGTGTATTTATTATTGAACGACTTGATAACTAGCCTGGATTATTCATGAAAGAATTAGGCGCTTCATGCATAGTCCAGGCTAGTGGGTCGCGCGATTCCGAATAAGTGATTAATAGGCGATGCCCATACGACGAATACGACTGTAAAACTACATTGAAGACCGGATAGCACAGACAAGTACAGCGGGATAGAGGATTCTAAGCAATTTGTTTTGATACGAATGGTTAGCTGCGCTTCCTAGAGAATTTATCCATGGTGTGTTTCTATGTAGCGGTAGTTGTTGCGGCTAGCAACTAATACTCCGTTATCCAGTTTCAAATCAAAAGGAGTTGTATTCATGAGCACAAACAGATCCCTATCATCACGTGATGTTCGTAACCGTGCAGCCAACATGGCGCTGCATCGAGATCACCCTGAGCATCATGCCAATGGTGATGAGCAACGTTTAGGTAGTGCTAACTATGCAATGAGCTTCACCAAAGGGCTCGAACACGATTGCATGACAGGATTAGTCTGTAAACCAGAACATTTCGAAGCTTTTCGACAATCGATTGACAGCGGTTACATTGATCCATTCACCAGTGCAGTCCCGGTGCCACACGACGAAGATAGAAGGCAATGGGAGGCACCCACTGCTGGTTTTGTTTATGAGCTTCAAGGACCAGATCCGCAGGCGGTCACTATGGCTCCAGCGCCTGCCCTTGGCAGTGAAGAACTGGCTTTTGAAATGGCAGAAGTGTACGAACTTGCACTACTTCGCGACACACCACTGTTGTCATTTGACCAAGGAGGTGGGCCAGGTTCAGCGGCAATCAATAAGTCCATAAAACGATTGAATGCCTTGCCATATGCACAAAATGGCTTCGCTAATAGACCCAGGTTAGTAGACAGTAACGGGGCAATTAGTCGACAAAACGCCTTTAGAGGCTCCTCACCTGGCGTAGACATTGGACCCTATTTGTCGCAATTCTTAATATTGGGCAACACCGACCAGGCAGGTGATAAAAATGTGTCCGATGGCTTTATAAATTTTGGCGCACTGGCAATCAATCAACGTGTTCTAACCGCTGAGCCAGGAAAAGATTACATGCAGGACTGGGAAGCCTGGCTCAGGGTGCAGCAAGGATATGATGTGAACGCTGGAACACCTGGCCAGGATCTGGGTGCACGACGCTTTATATACACACCACGCGATCTTGCCACCTACGTACATTTTGACGCGCTGTACCAAGCTTATCTGAATGCCTGCCTGTTGCTACTAGACATGAAAGCACCCTTGTCTCCATCATTCGCCAATCTCTCTGGCATGCGCGACCAGTTCGATGCGTTAGCAGGTTCAGCGTTAAAACCCAACGCTGGTGGATTTGCTTTATTTGGCGGGCCTCATATTCTGACACTTGTTACTGAAGTGGCAACACGTGCATTGAAAGCGGTGAGATACCAAAAATTTAACAACCACTTGCGACTAAGACCCGAGGCATTGTCTGGTCGAATTGAACGGGCCACTGAAATCGACAACAAATTTCCGACCACTTGCCAAGGCTTTACCAAGCTGGCAACTGATATCGAAAAAACGATCACTGAAGTAAGAAAGTTTAATTTAAATTCGACCTCAGGCGGCATGGAAACGGCTCTATTGCCAATGGCTTTCGCCGAAGGATCCCCAATGCACCCCTCTTACGGGGCTGGCCACGCAACGGTGGCCGGTGCCTGTGTCACCATGCTAAAAGCATTTTTTGACACCAGTGCCATACTGACTCACGACCCAGATAAAGATACTGTTGCGTTTACAAAAAATAATCCTGCATACAACCCGGTTCAATTTGAGGTCATTGACAGTGGTGCCAATATTGATAGGCGTGACGCTTCTGATTGTCCGCTGACGGTTGAAAGCGAACTCAATAAACTCGCTGCAAACATTTCAATAGGCCGGAATATGGCGGGCGTACATTTCTACTCCGACTACTACGACAGTGTACGGATGGGTGAACGCATTGCGCTGGGGATACTGGAAGAACAAGCTATCTGTTATCCAACCGATGAATTTAGAGTCAGTGTGCCAACATTCGATGGAACAGTGGTTACGATTGGGCGCAATTAGCGTTGTTAGACGTGTCAGTCGATCCCGATTGGGCCAACGGCCTATAAGCAAGCTACAGATCTTCTGAATATTTAAAGGGTGGTTCAAAGTAAGTTTGCTATAGATTTATAGAAAATTTATAGCAAACTTATAATACCCATTCAATTGCCCATTCGCGTGAAGCTCCTAACGGTACCGCCACAACTTAAAGACATTTTTGGGTCTGAAGGTAATTACGAACAAAAACAAGGGGGTATCAAAGCGATACTGAAACTGTTACCCACCGATTTGGGCAAAGATCGGGATGACGAGTACATTCACTGGGACCAGATGCGGAGAAAACCGCTACCGCTGTGCCTTTGGAAATTTGGATGATCCAACGTCGGTAGGAAGATTTCGCAGAACTAAGGTAGTCAACAAATTTGTACCGTCCAGGAACAATGAACCAGAAAGGCTTTCAGTAGAGCCCTGAGCAAACTGGATAGGACGAAGCCTACATCAACCCACGCTCAGCCAACGACGTCTGCACCCCCTGCCCAATAATCAAATGATCCAGCACCCGCACATCAATCAATGCCAACGCATCCACCAGTTTGCGCGTTAACCGCACATCTGTATCCGAAGGCTCAGCAACCCCACTTGGATGGTTGTGCGCAAAAATAACCGCAGCTGCATTGCTGGATAAACACCGCTTGACAACCTCACGTGGATAAACAGCCGCTGAATCGATCGTGCCGCGAAACAATTCGCGGTATTCAATGACGCGGTGCCGGTTATCCAGAAACAACCCTGAAAACACTTCATGGCCCAAACCAGTTAGATGCAACGACAGATAGTGTCGGACATGTTCTGGGGAGCTCAGCACATCGCCTTGCATCACGGTTTCAAACACGTGTCGGCGGCTGATCTCCAACGCCGCTTGTAGAGCACTGTACTTGGCATCGCCCAGACCGCGAGTGGCGCAGAAGGTTTGTTGGTCTGCAACCAGCAATGGACTCAGCCCACCAAATTCAACCAGTGCATCACGTGCAACTTCTACCGCTGATTTACCAGCGGTACCGGTTTGAATAAATATGGCCAGTAGCTCGGCATCACTCAGTGAGCTGGCGCCTCGGAGCAGTAATTTTTCGCGTGGCCGCTCACTCTGTGGCCATTCTTTTATCGTCATGATCAGCATCCTTGTGATCGAATTGTTTGGAGCCTGAAATAGCCGACTCAATTCAGCAGGTATTCATCCAGGCAAGCCAGTTAATCACACACTGAACATCCACACCATGGTTTAACTCGGTCAGTCTTCGATTCTGTGACGATAGACACAGCAATAACTCCTGTATTATTGCGTCCCATGTCAGCACTTACTAACAAGAAAATTCTGCTGGGAGTTACCGGCGGCATCGCAGCTTATAAGAGCGCTGTGCTGGCTCGCAGGCTAATGGATGAAGGCGCTACTGTCCGTGTGGTGATGACACCCGGCGCGCAGGCGTTTATGCAGCCTTTGACCTTCCAGGCACTCACTGGCAATCCGGTGCATGTGGACTTGCTAGATCCAGCGGCAGAAGCCGCTATGGGACACATCGAGCTGGCCCGCTGGGCCCACTACATTCTCATTGCCCCGGCCAGCGCCAACACGTTAGCCCGGTTGGCGCACGGCATGGCCAGCGATCTACTTAGCACACTGTGTCTGGCCACCGACTCCCCACTGTTTGTCGCACCGGCTATGAACCGACTAATGTGGACCAATCCGGCCACAGTCGAGAATTGTGCACAACTGGCCGCCCGGGGTGTTACGTTCTTTGGCCCCGGTGACGGTGCACAAGCCTGTGGTGAAACAGGGTCGGGGCGCATGCTAGAACCCGAACAAATTCGTGATCAGTTACTGAGCACGGTCGCTGACAAGTTCAATTCACCCCCCGACCATCAGCCTATACAGGACAAGCTGCGCTCCAAGCACGTACTCATCACAGCAGGACCAACCCAAGAAGCCATAGACCCGGTACGCTATATCAGTAACCACAGCTCCGGAAAAATGGGCTTTGCCATTGCCGAAGCCGCACTGGCGATGGGCGCTCAGGTCACACTGATAGCTGGCCCGGTTGCACTCAGTGCGTCGCCCCAAATCCAACGGGTCGATACCGTCTCAGCGATCAGCATGCTCGACGCTGTAATGGCGCATGTGGACAACGCTGATATATTTATCTCAGTGGCGGCAGTAGCTGATTACCGACTTGAGACCGTAGTCAATCAAAAGATTAAGAAATCACACGAAAACCTAACACTGTCACTGGTACGCAATCCTGACATACTCAAAGCCGTCGCTGCATTGCCAAAGCGTCCCTTTTGTGTGGGCTTTGCCGCTGAAACAGAAAACGTAGAGGCGCATGCGCAAGAAAAACTCCAACGCAAGAAGCTGGACTTGATTGCTGCAAATCATGTGGCTGGAGAAGACAACGCCGTGTTCGGCACGGATACCAACGCGCTGGATGTCTACTGGCCTGCCACGGCTAAGGACACTAGCGGCGGACACATTAGCATTCCATCTGCCAACAAACAGTCCGTCGCCTATTCATTGTTGAATATCATCGCTGATCGGCTCGCATTAATTGATCAAAAATCATCATGAAAAGCGTTGACTACACCATAGTAGATCCTCGTATTGGGGACACCATTGCATTACCCGAATACGCCAGCGAAGGCTCTGCGGGTTTAGATTTACGCGCCTGTATTCACACTACACTGACGTTGCAACCTGGTGAAACTGAACTACTACCTACCGGTATCTGCATACACATCGCTGACCCAGGCTATGCAGGTTTGATACTGCCGCGCTCCGGACTGGGCCACAAACATGGCATCGTACTGGGTAATTTAGTAGGACTCATAGATTCGGATTACCAAGGCCAGCTATTTGTTTCTTGTTGGAATCGGAGTAGTACAGCATTCGTGATTGATATTGGTACGCGCGTGGCGCAATTGGTGATCGTGCCGGTAGCCCAAGTTAGCTTCAATCGGGTGGAAAATTTCGCTGCCTCTGAGCGCAGCGACGGCGGATTTGGATCTACCGGGCAGTCCTGATTACATAAAATCTGATGTACTACACGCGATAGGATGCGCTGTGCGGTAAAGTGGCGTTATCCGTTGACGAGCACTGAACCCTTTTCGAGAACCAGAATATGATGAGTATTTCTCCGGCGATCTTTCGTGCCTACGATATTCGTGGCGTTGTCACCGACACACTCACCCCGGCAGCCGTCGAGCAGATCGGGCGTGCATTTGGTAGTGAGTGCCATGAGCGCAGTATAGGTACAGTGGTTGTCGCACGTGATGGCAGGCTATCGGGCCCCGAGCTGATCGACGCATTGAGTAAGGGCATACAAAGCACGGGGGTCAGCGTCATAGACATTGGCATGGTGCCCACACCGGTGCTCTATTTCGCCACCTACCACTTGAACACAGGCACCGGCATCATGGTGACTGGCAGCCATAACCCCCCTGAATACAACGGCCTGAAAATGGTTATCGGCGGTGATGCACTGTTCGGCGATGGTATTACAGCACTGTACACACGGCTTAAAAACAACCAGCTGCATACGGATTCGGCCACTGGCACGCGCACTGAACAGGACATTCTGCAAGACTACCTGGATCGCATTCTCAGCGATGTCACGCTGGCTCGGCCCATGAGTATTGCCTATGACTGCGGTAACGGCGTTGCCGGGGCGGCTGCACCACAATTATTTGCAGGTCTGGGCTGTCAGTCAGACTCACTATTCACCGAGGTTGATGGCACGTTCCCCAACCACCATCCAGACCCTGCCAAACTTGAAAACCTGCAAGACCTGACTGAGCTGGTAAAGAACAATCAACATGAAGTCGGTCTAGCGTTTGACGGCGACGGTGACCGCGTGGGCGTAATAGATGATCAGGGCAATGTCATTTGGCCAGATCGGCAAATGGTGCTGTTTGCACGTGACGTATTAGAGCGCAATCCCGGTGCACGCATTATCTACGATGTAAAATGCTCGAAAGTGCTGCCAGCTGCGATAACAGAGGCCGGTGGTGTACCGGATATGTGGAAGACCGGTCATTCGTTCATCAAGGCACGTATCAAAGAGACTGGCGCTCTGCTCGGTGGTGAAATGAGCGGCCATATGTTCTTTAAAGAGCGTTGGTACGGATTCGACGATGCGCTGTATGCGGCAGCACGACTGCTGGAGATACTGTCAAAAACAGAGCGTAAAGCCAGCGACATATTTGGCGAAATACCTAACAGCATCAATACACCTGAATTGAATGTGACGCTTGATGAGGATGGCGCACAACACGCGTTCATTGAAAAATTTGTCGCTAATGCCACATTCAACGGTGCAAAACTGACCACCATCGATGGCGTCCGTGCTGATTACAGCGATGGCTGGGGGCTAGTTAGAGCCTCCAATACCACACCCTCTCTGGTTATTCGCTTCGAAGCGGACAGTGAAGCTGCACTGTCCCGCATTCAAGAAGAGTTTCGCGCTGTTATGCAAGCGACTGATAGCACCATAGCTATACCCTTCTGAGGTAAAAACTACCCATGTCCACAGCTGATCCATCGGCGTCTGAGCATCGTGATGCGGCGCAGACTGCTCGCGTTCTGAACGAAGCTCTGCCCTATCTGCAGCGTTACAGCGGCCAAACTGTTGTTATCAAATACGGTGGCAACGCAATGACCGATGAAAAACTGAAGCGCTCTTTCGCGCAGAACGTGGTCATGATGAAGCAGGTGGGCATAAACCCAGTGGTTGTCCATGGAGGTGGACCGCAAATAGGGCAAATGCTTGAACGACTGTCCATCGAAAGCCAATTTGTTGATGGCATGAGAGTCACTGACGAGGCCACCATGGAAGTGGTGGAGATGGTGCTGGGTGGTTTGGTCAACAAGAACATTGTCTCGTTGCTCAATCAGGTAGGCGGTCGTGCCATGGGGCTTACCGGCAAAGATGCCGGTTTAATAGAGGCCGCCCCTATGCAACTAGCGGATAAGCCCAACGTCTCACTAGGCTATGTGGGTGAGGTGCAGACTGTGCATACGGATGTGCTGCATAAACTGGTGGACAACGACATCATTCCTGTCATAGCGCCCATCGGCACGGATTCTAATGGTGCTAGTTACAACATCAATGCTGACCTGGTTGCCAGTAGTATTGCCATAGCGCTGAACGCCTCGCGCCTGCTATTGCTGACCAACACACCGGGGATTCTGGATCAACACGGGGATCTGCTGACGGGGCTCACGCCGAGTGACGTCGCCGCATTGATTAACGATGAGACACTGCACGGCGGCATGCTGCCTAAGGTGCAATGTGCACTGGATGCCGTGGCTGCAGGCGTCAGCAGTGTGGTGATTATCGACGGTCGTGTGCAACACGCCGTGTTACTGGAGCTTTTTACCGATCAAGGCATGGGCACATTGATACACAACTAACAATACAGACTAACCTCGCTCGTCCTTCAGCTCACGGTAGCGCAGCAAATCATCGTCAAACTTGTCCGCTACTTCACTACGCTCTGCAGCTTTTGAATCAATCAAAGACCAAGCATTTTCAATATTACGCTGGATACTGTTCTGCTCAGCGTAAAGTGACTCTTGGGCCTTTCCGACACCTGCTGATTTTTCCTGCATTTGTACGCGCTTATCCACAATAGCCAGACGCTCAGAGAGAATACGAATTCGATCATCCAGCCGGCTGATCAGTCCGTCTATCATGCCGATTCGATCATCACGTGTACGGATCAAATCATCCTCTGTCGTGAATGTAGCGAGCAGTGCACGATCGCGAATACGTGACAGCTCTTCAACGCGTTGTCGTTTGCGTGCTTCGCGACGTTCCTGACGACTCAGGATCTGCTCCATCACCACACCCTGGTTATTCAGAATGCTATGACCGTTGTCTTGCTGGGAATCTGGCGCGCGGTCCTGGTAGGTAATCAATCCCCGATCTTCTAGCTTGTATACGGCCTCTGCATACGCTGACAGGCTGGTTAGGCTCAAAGTGCTGATCACGCCAACGAGCAGAGTGAGGCTAACAACTGATCGTTTCCGGTTCTTATTTTCGCTCATCATCAACACTGCCGTCATTCGCTGCGCATCACGCGTTACGCCTGCACAACGGATAATTTGAATTGTCATGTACATCCATTTGCTGCTGATTCATACCGATTGTTCACATGGAACCTAATCCACTTCGCTGCCGTCACTCTGGCCAAAACCTGTCAAACGCCGTTAATTTGAACGATTCTGACTCACCAACACCCTGAACCTTCTGCGTCCTGTTATCGGTATCGTCAGACCAACGCACTTCGTGAGCATTAGGATCGTGATATGTGAGCGCTGCCCCATGTGAAATGAGGCCCGCACCGCAACCGTGTAGAATCCCGACTATGAGAATTATTACCGCCAACCTCAACGGTATCCGCTCTGCCGCCCGGAAAGGTTTTTTCACCTGGCTGAGTAGACAGCGGGCCGATGTGGTGTGCCTTCAGGAGACCAAGGCACAGGAATGGCAGCTGGAAGACGCCGTTTTTCACCCTAAAAGCCTGCAATGCCACTATCACGATGCTGAGAAAAAAGGCTACAGCGGCACGGCTCTGTTCACCCGTCACACACCCCAAAAAATAATTCATGGCCTGGGTATCGAATGGATCGACCGGGAGGGACGGTACCTTGAAGCACGCTTTGGCAATTTATCTGTCATCTCGCTGTATATGCCCTCAGGCACCAGTGGCGATGAACGGCAGGCTTACAAGTACAAGATGATGGATACCTTTTTGCCACATCTAAAAAAACTCAAAGCGAGCAAACGCTCAGTCATTGTCTGTGGTGACTGGAACATTGCCCATACCGAAGCCGACATTCGAAATTGGCGGGGTAATCAGAAAAATTCAGGTTTTCTGCCAGAGGAGCGCGCCTGGCTCGGCGAGCTCTTCGACAAGCATGGTTACTGCGATGCGTTTCGACAACTACCGCAAAAAGAACACGAGTACACGTGGTGGTCGCAGAGAGGCCAGGCCCGTGCCAACAATGTTGGCTGGCGCATTGACTATCACGTCATTAGCGATGATCTGGCGTCCAAGGTGCAGCGCACTCGAATTTATCGCGATAAACCCTTCTCCGATCATGCACCCTTAATCATCGACTACGATTTTAAGCTGCAGGTGTGATACCTCAGCGGGTATTAATCCTGTTTTCGAAAGTACGCAGACAATATCGCAATGCGCCGAGTCAGCGGGTGACTGCCAGATTTGTCGTCCGAAACCAACTCACTGGTAACAGAATCAGGAGTGAAACCAGACGCATTACTGGTTGTACTGCTAATGGCCAGTTGACTGCTTTTGATTCCGCCTACCGTTGCTATGCGCCGACGAACATGGCTGTGTCTGTTGGCATCGATTGCTGTGTCATCGTTACTGCGGTGCCAATCCATAGCACGGGTCACCCCGTCTAGTAATCCTTGCGCTTGTTTTAAGTGTCGGCGCTTGACGTGAAACCGACTACCGTCGAGCAACACGACAGTGATCTGATAATGCGCTTTGGTGAAAAATGCATACCAGGCGGCAACGCAGGTCCAGCCAATACTGACCAGTAATATGATCCACAGCGCCGGTACCGCTACAAGGGCCGTTACCAGGTGATAAAGACTGTAGACAATTAGCGCAATTCCGACGAAAAAACCAAAGACAGCCCTGTCGGCCTTGGGGCTTATCTGTTTAAAATCCAACTGGCCTATGGTGCGGATTGCATAACGGGATTGCTCAACCATGAGCCACGAGGGCGTGACCGTTGCATGATCATCCTGATAAATAACGTCGCGATTTTTCCCTGCAGAAACGAACACAGACGTGTTGTTCTTTTTTTGACTCAGGGTTGGCACAAGGGCTAATGTAAAACAGGGGGTGGCGATGGTTCGTCAAACTCATCCAGATCGTCGTCCAGATCATCAAAGCCTGTGCCATCAAAGGCGGCGTATTCCTGATACTCATCCTGAAAAGCCGAATCAGGTTCTGGGGATGCATGGTGTAACAGCATGCGCCAGCCGCCTTGTTCCATGTGATAGATGTTGGTCGCCACCATGATGCTGACCACTTGCCCATCGAGTTCGATCTCTTCACGAACCAGATGTACAGCCAGGGACTCATTACCCGTGTACAGCGCATCAATAATGGAAAATTTGAGGATGGGTGCATCAGCAAACAGTTCAATGAAACTGTCCATCACAGCACGGCGGCCTTCAATACGTGATGCGCCGGGGTGTACACAAACGATGTTGTCATCACTTGACCACACCTCGTCCAGCGCCGTCATATCGGCACGTTCAATCGCATCGTAGAAGGCTGCTTCCGCCGCCTTCGGGGTCTTGAATAATCTACTCACACGGGCCCAGCGTTTTTGTACACCTGGCCAGTCTAAAGCGCTTCTGGTGGCAGATGTTGTACCCAGTCGATCTGATCATCACCAAATACCAGAAAATTCGGATTGATCAAAGATTCGCGCATATTATAGGTCAAATCGCAGCTGTTCATATCGCGTATGTGTCCACCGGCCTCTTCAACAATACATTGAGCGGCAGCGGTGTCCCATTCGCCAGTAGGCCCTAGACGTGCGTAAATATCTGCCGCACCTTCCGCCACCAGGCACGACTTAAGCGCCGAGCCCATGGATATTTCATCGTGCTCACCGATGGCATTAAGGAAGCGCTGCATGTTAGGACCCGTGGTCGGACTACGACTACGGGCAACCGTAACCAGCGGTGGCGCATTGCGCACATGAATCGGTTCAGGGCTCTGATTGCCAGACTGCTTGAACGCACCACCGCCACTGGTGGCGTAATAAGCAACATCGAGCACCGGCGCAACAATGACACCAGCA
>CALKXZ010000226.1 GCA_938003775.1 uncultured Granulosicoccus sp.
TTCCCGGCGGACAATGGTGTACGGCGTTCTCTACTAAATTAACAATCAACTGTAGCAACAAACTGCGATCGCCAAGCATGGGCAAAGATAACTGTGGTTGCAAATCTACAATTAGGTTGTGCCCGTGTTCTTCAACAACTGGGCCATACACCTCAGCTGCAGTTTCCAGCACATGCGATAAATCAACACGTTTAAACTGCGACCTACGCGCACCGGCCTCAATCTGTGCAATGCGCAGTAACGCCTCAAACGTGCCATTAATCGCCTGTGCTTCACTGAGCGCCCCATCCAAATCATGACCGACACAAAAGCCTGCGCGGCTTTTGTTAGCGGCCTCTTCTATTTTGATAAAAAGACGATTAAGCGGTGTTTTAAGATCATGCGCTATATCCGTGCTGACCTGGCGCATACCATCGACACTTTGACTAAGACGGTCAAGCGACGTATTGATCTTGGCGGATAATTGATCAATGTCATCGCCTACATAGGACAACGGTAACCGGGCATTAAGATCACCTGTTGCAACGACATCTAATACGCTTGATATGCCGACCACACGATTATGCGTGCGTCGTGCAAAAAACCATGCCGCAAAGAACGCCAACAAAGTCGATGCAAGCGTTGTCCATATCAGCCACTGAAACGCCATCTGGCGTAACTCAACAAGGTCGTCCATGTTCTTACCCAACGACAACACGTAGTCACCCACGTAATGGGTGTAGAATCGGTAAACACTGTCGTCTTCTGCAAGACCTATATCGTTACCTACTAGTACGTCCCAACCAGGTTCGGTGAGACATATCGGCACATTCCCAGCGATGCGGTCACCGTCAATGCTGGAAAGATGAAAACCCATGGAAGACGTCATCGGCGCTTCACTACGCGCCTCACCCAGCGCAATGACCGCCTCTACCCCGTCAGCATTGTAGACCTGCTGCACCTGTGTAAAGCGATGGGTGATTGATGTATCAATGCGGTTAAGGAGCTGGTCCTGAAGCATTTGATAAAACGCGTATTCCGCAATACCAAAGCAAGTCGTAAACATTAGCCAAAACAGAATGCCCATACGAAAGGCTGTGCTTCGCAATAAGCTGAAGCGTGCGTACAACCACTGTCGACAGGTATCACTGCTGGAATTAGTTGTCGCAATGGGGTTCGTTGAGCCTTGGTGCCCTGATGTCTTACCACGCACTTCGCGTGGTGAGACTGATTGGCCATCAGCCAATATCGATACTGTCGTCTCAGTATCAGAGAGCATTAGTTCGTGCAGCAACCTGTGCCGTCATTCGGCAAGCACGCGTCGTTGAATCAGAACGGATCACAAATAGTCCAGGTTAACGCGGTGCATGCAAGCTGTAGCCTAGATTCCTAACAGTGTGCAACAGTGGCGTTGGAAAAGGCTTGTCAATTTTGCTGCGTAAGCGACTGATATGTGTTTCGACAACACTTGTTTTAGGATCGAAGTGAAAATCCCACACTTGCTCTAGCAACATGGTTCGACTGACCACACGCCCTTCGTTACGCATTAGAACGTCTAACAGTGTGAATTCGCGCGACTGCAACTCAATGTCCTGCTCGGCGCGTCTGGCCGTTCGCGTCAACAAATCCAGGCATAGGTCCGCAACTTGTAAATACGTGGTTTCTAGTGATGTTTTCGGCCGCCTGGCTAGTGCATTAACTCTGGCCAATAACTCAGAAAAGGCAAAAGGCTTAGTCAGGTAATCGTCAGCACCGGCTTCAAGGCCATTTACCCTATCATCGACCCCAGATACTGCTGTGAGAAAAATAACGGGAGACTTATTGCCAGACGCACGTAAGCTTTTGACCATAGTCAGTCCGTCCATGCCTGGTAACATCCGATCAATGACCATCACATCAAAATTCGTCTGTAGACACCGAACCATGGCGTCTTTTCCATTGTCCAGCACATCCACCTCGTGCCCGGCTTCCTTGAACCCACGCGCTGCATACTCCGCAGTGTGTGAATCATCTTCGACTAGCAGAATGTGCATAGGTTCCCCGCACAGGTACTCTGATGAGACTGAGCAGCACTCAGCAGAGTTATTTTCGAATGGTGTGTAATCGCTATGGGCTAGTAGATCGTTCAAACCACTATCCAAGCAATGCTCTGACCCATCCTCTGCTTCAAGAGTTCTATATTCTGGTGGCATACATACAAAATCTGGTGTGCCAGTAGTCGAAACACTGACGAAATTAGCGATTGGTGTGCGAGACCTACGGCTTGTATCATAGTGGCATCTGTCATCGCCTTTGCACAGGATTTACAATTTTGTATACATTGACAACAGGTGAGTTGAAAGCGTTAATTGATCGACCGTCACCTCGATAGGATTCGCTTGGCATGCTCCGCTATACGTAAAACCGACGGATGCCGAAGGCGACGCTGCGGTGAGATAGCAATAAAAGTTTCAGTCACGCCATCAATCACTCCTATGGAACTTGCGTGAAAACTGCGTGATATATCATCCGCAATAACATCAGGTGCCGGGAAAATACCCAGGCCAGCCTCACCAAAGGTTTTCATCAGGGCACTGTCGTCGAATTCAGCGACAACGCGAGGCAGGATTTGTTTTTCGTCAAACCAATGATCCAGGCTACGACGTAACGCGCTGGACGCATCGGGTAGCAACACAGCTTGGTTGGTTAATGATGAGGGAAAGTCTTTGCTAAGCGCATCAACCTGGCCGTTAGGGGCAAAAAACGCCAGGTCACTCGAACCCAGAACATGGTTGTAAGCACGCACATTTAATTCGGTTGGCACCGGGCGATCAGACAGTATTAGGTCGAGCTTATGCACCGACAAATCTGCCAGCAAAGACTCAAGTTTGCCTTCCGAGCACGATAGCCGAGCCGGTTCTTGATCAGACAATGTGACACCCAGCAATCGACAGGCGACAAGCTTTGGGAATGAGTCCACCAGGCCAACACGTAACGCACGAACACTCTCTTGATCGGCACTCTGCAGTCGCTGGACAAGCGCTGTACCCACAGAGAATATTTCATCGGCATAGGTTTGTACCACTCGTCCTGTATGATTAAAATTGGTTAGTCACTACTTTGGTTATTTTCTATTTCAGGATGACCTATACGAGGCCCAATTTGTACCAGAGGCCCATGAAGTCCCCACAATAATTTCCTTATTTTTAGGAA
>CALKXZ010000227.1 GCA_938003775.1 uncultured Granulosicoccus sp.
GATTGAAGCTGTTAAACGGTGCGTCTGGCATTGGATATAACCATGGACGCGGTTGCGTCTCTCCAGGCCAGTCATGACAAGCGGGGTATTCCTGCCGAACCACTTTTGCACCTGTACACGCATCGGTTAGTTGGGCTACGGTTCCCTGATAGATTGTGGCATTGCATAGCGTTGCCCAATGGCGGATAAAACGCCAACGATTTTCGTTCATGGGCCATTGCCTGTGCAGCTCCGTGTCCACAAACACAACGTGTTGTTCAGTCGCTGCCTGCCACCGAGGATCCAGTTGCCAAAGTGATCGCAATGCAACTTGGCCGTGTAGTTTGGGCACGGATTGGATCGATTCTGGAACACTGCGGTAATTGATTGTGGTGCGTTCATGCAGAACCTCTGGTACTGGAAAATCATCAAAAGCTTCATACGGCACATCCAGCCAACTGCCTGGCTGACGCACTCTGCTGAACTTGTCAATGTTTTGCTGGTTTGCCCAGTACTTTTTGTGGCTAAAGGTACCGGCGATCCATTGCCAGCTTAGTGTGTTGCTGGCCAAGTCGCCATCGAGGAGTTGATAGTGTAACCATCGAGCGGGTTCGTGCCAGTGTGTGTTGGCTATATTGCACGCGATACTGGCGACCCACATGCGCGCGTGGTTATGCATCACACCGTGGCAGTGCAGTTGTTGCAGGCATTGGTCAACAACCGTTAAGCCGGTTTCGTTATTCACCAGTGCTTGCGGTAGTGCATCGGTCGTGACATAGGTCTGCGCGTTACGCATATCGGTAAAGATCGCCTTACCATGGCGTTGCCAGGTGCGATGAAAGAATTCACGCCACCCTAGTTCGAACAGAAACCGGTAACTTGCTGCTGGTTTGTGGGCGTGTAAAACGTTGTGCGCGAGCTCCTGTGTTGTGGTGATGCCATGGGTTAAAAACGGGCTCAGCCAGGTGACCTGTCCGTCCAGATAGTTGCGTGTTTGATCGTATGTCTGTGGCTCCACTTGCCGGGTTCTTTGCAGGACGCTTTCCAAGGAGCACAGGTAGTGTTCACTATCAGGTGTTTTCATTGTGGGCTTTATCTGTGTGCTGCTTGGGTCTGTGATCGGATGATGGTTCACTCAACGTATGAGAAACATGATTAGCGCAGCGCTTGTATTTCCCAACCAATTGTTTGTTGAGCATCCACTGTTACGAGAGTCGTGTGTAAAAGTGTTGCTTATTGAGGATACGTTGTTTTTCGGAGACAGCGTCTATCCACTGAGTTTTCATAAGCAGAAGTTGGCCTATCATCGTGCCACGATGGCGGCATTCCAGGACCACTTGCACGCGCAAGGAGAAAAGACTGAATACATCGAATATGCGGATCCGGAATCTGGCCTGCGCCACCTTTGCACACGGCTGAGTCGCGAGGGAATTGAGCGTTTAATCGTTGCTGAGTTGAACGATTTTATGCTCAACAAACGACTGGAACTGGCCGTGCGTCGCACAGACCTCGATCTGTTGGTGCTACCTAGCCCAGCGTTCATCAATTCAAGTGACGAGAACACGGTATGGCGACAATCAAAAAAACGCTGGTTCATGGCTGATTTTTATCAGTGGCAACGCAAGCGTTTGGGCATTCTGGTTGATGGTCAAGCACCGGTGGGAGGGCGCTGGAGCCTGGATGAAGATAACCGAAAAAAACTACCTCGAGCGGCTATAGAGAATCTACCGGTACTACCGGTTATCCAGCGTGATGCCGCTATCACTCGGGCAATTGACAGCGTAGAAACCGATTTTCCTAACAACCCTGGCTCGCTGGATCGCTGGTTCTATCCCATCACGCATGCCGATGCACAAGCGTGGTTGGATACGTTCTTAGTGGAGCGTTTTGCAAGCTTTGGTCCTTATGAGGATGCGATGGCCGCCGGGCATAACTGGATACACCACAGTGTTCTGACACCGATGCTCAACAGCGGCTTGTTGACCCCTACACAGATCGTTGACCAGGCTCTGGCGGTTGCGCAGCGCGATTGCATCCCATTGAACAGTCTTGAAGGGTTCATACGCCAGATAATCGGCTGGCGTGAATTCATGCGTGCAACTTACGATGATCTTGGTGTCACGATGCGTACCACTAACCACTGGCAGCATCATCGTCCTATGCCAGAGCAGTTCTATAGCGCCACAACAGGTATTGACCCAGTGGACGATGTTATCGGTCGTGTTTTGGATACGGGCTATTGCCATCACATAGAGCGGTTGATGATTCTCGGTGGATTCATGTTTCTGTGCGAAATCGATCCGGACGCAATCTACACCTGGTTTATGGAGATGTTTGTTGACAGCTACGATTGGGTGATGGTGCCCAATGTCTATGCCATGAGCCAGCACGCTGATGGTGGTCTGATAACTACCAAACCCTATTTTTCCGGCTCGAATTATGTGTTGAAGATGAGCAACTACAAGAAAGGCGAGTGGTCGGTTATCTGGGATGCACTTTTCTGGCGGTGGATCGCTAAAAACAGTGCGCAACTGGCTGGCAGTCCGCGTTGGGCCATGATGGTTAGAAACGCGGAAAAAATGGCCGATGAAAAAATCCAGGCACACCACAGCGTTGCCGACACTTTCCTGGCATCGCTCCAGCCTTAAAACTATTGCTCGGGCAGTAGTGCATCCACTCTATCTGCCGTCGCTTTGATCACTTCGCTGCAATCTTGCAGGTACAACGGTGATGAACTCTGAGTCGTATCCAGTAGGTCGATATCGCAGCGAAAAGCACCTGCCAGTGCGGTGCTCAGACTCTCAATGCGCAGTTCTGTGTTATCGATAGCGTAAGCCACTGTGGAACCTGAGTAGATCGGTCGGGGACGGCCGTTCACCGGCGTTGACCACAACACAGGAACGTTCAGGTTGGCGAGTTGCAAGTGGCAGTTTTGTGTGTTGCCGTTTGCGATGCTGGTATGACAGGCATCTGTGTCATAAAACGCGGCCTGCGCCATGCGCAATTGGCTGCCACTGATCGACAATGCGCGCTCGCAGTTTATGACCAGCAGTTGTTCTCCAAGCGCCGGATCAAACGTGCCAAGACACTGCTCTTCCTGTTCGCTCAGTGTCTGGCCACCGGTTATTTTTTGATTCAGCGCTAACAATGTCATTGAAGTTTGTCTTCTGATGCCACGCACAAGCCGATCAAGATCCGTTCCCTCATCGATGTCGGGTATTAACAGGTTGGTTGTGTCTGGTATTGGGTCATTATTGGGTTCTGGTTCTGGTTCTGGTTCTGGTTCTGGTTCTGGTTCTGGTTCTTGCTCTTGCTCTTGCTCTTGCTCTTGCTCTAGCGTCGGCGTTGTCGTCGGCTCTTGCTCTGGTGTCGGCGCAGGTTCTGGGGTTGGCGTCGACGCTGGCGTCGGCTCTTGCTCGGGTGACGGCGTTGGATTGTCAACAGGTAGGGGTTGCAGTGGTGAATCGTTGCTTGGCGGCGGATTCTCCGGTAGGGGATCGATCGTGGGTGAGTCAGAAGACGAACTGCAGGCCGCCAGCACTGTGCTCAGCCCGATTACCATCAAACATTGAACTAGCGTCGTCACAGTTATTCCTGCCAATCAAATGGCTGCAAAAGCAAAAAAATACGGTTCGATTCTAGACACCATACGACAGCTGGGGTGTTGATGTACATCAACACCCCACAAAAGGCCCAACTAGTCTACCCTAGCGCCCCGTAACCCATTTTACAGGTAGCTCAATAATGGCGACTGTCATCGACGGCAAGGCATACGCGCAGAAACTTCGCAATTCACTGGCAGAGACCGTTGCCACACTTAAAAAAGACCATGACCTGGTGCCTGGTCTGGCCGTCGTACTCGTCGGCGAAGATCCTGCCAGCCAAGTCTATGTGCGGAATAAGGCTAAGCAGACGATCGAAGTGGGTATGCAGTCGTTCGAACACAAGCTGCCAGCTGAGACTGCGCAAGATACGCTGCTAGCGCTGATCGAAAAACTCAACGGCGATGATTCCGTGCACGGCATTCTTGTGCAGTTGCCGTTACCGTCGCATATTCATGAGTCTACTGTGATCAATTCGGTCAGTCACGATAAAGACGTGGACGGATTTCATCTTATCAATGTGGGCCGTTTGAATACCGATGGCGGTGGCGTCGTACCCTGTACGCCATTGGGTTGTCTCATGATGCTAAAGGCGCAGCTGGGCGACCTGACTGGACTCAATGCCGTCATTGTGGGGCGTTCCAACATTGTTGGAAAACCCATGGCCGCATTGCTGCTGCAAGCCAACTGTACGGTTACCATCGCGCATTCGCGCACCCAGGATCTCGAGGGACTGTGTCGTTCTGCTGACATATTGGTGGCAGCTGTGGGGCGAGCGCGCATGGTGCCAGGTTCCTGGGTAAAGCCAGGTGCCACGGTTATCGATGTGGGGATTAATCGTATCGAGGAGCAGGGTAAGAGGCGATTAGTCGGAGACGTTGACTACGATTCCGCCAGCGCTGTTGCCGGTGCTATTACGCCAGTGCCAGGTGGTGTTGGTCCGATGACCATCGCTTGTTTATTACACAACACGGTGCAGCAGGCCAAACGGTTACGCGGCATCCAGGGTTAGTCCCGTGTGGGTAATGACGCTATATGCGTGTGCCACTCTGTTCGCTTTGCCCTAAAGGTAGTACCGCTTCGGTCATCCACATTCCGGCAAACTGCCCCGAGGGTTGTTTACCCAGCTGAAAGGCGTAGCCAATTTCAGTGCCTGTGGGTGTCATCAGCCACACCGCCTGAACAGCGGTATCACCCACTATGTCCATTGGGTCGTAACGCGATTCTGTGTGGTTGAGCATATCGGGAAAACCGCGCTTGATCATGTCGGTGAAGCGTGCCAGCGGCCCAGTACTTGAGCGGTTGTTGGGGGAGGCAAACCCGAACACAGTTGCTATCCCCTGATCATCACGGGGGTCGTTGTTTTGCAGGGAATCGATGACGATTTTGACCACCTGTTGTGGAGAGTAGTGGGTGCTTGGTGCTGGCAATGTCGTGTCTGACTGGGCAGCAATGGGTGTACCCAGCGCGACGAGCAGAAGTGCTAAAACGGCC
Source organism: uncultured Granulosicoccus sp. (assembly GCA_938003775.1). Taxonomy (GTDB): domain Bacteria; phylum Pseudomonadota; class Gammaproteobacteria; order Granulosicoccales; family Granulosicoccaceae; genus Granulosicoccus. The sequence goes on from CALKXZ010000227.1 coordinate 5,076, forward strand.
ATTGGCAAGCGACGCTGTATCAGCCCGTACTGGTTATGTTGATTCATGGGTTAGATCTCCGGCAACGTAGGCAAAGTGTTCGGGTTCTGTCCATATTACGTGTCGATGTGGCAAGTCAGACCGTTGTGAGAAAAAATTGCGTTAATCTCATTGCTATTACTCACCCACATTCCTTGCACAAGCATGCCCGGTAAACGCCATGAAGAATGGGTCAGGCTGACGACAGACACGCGCAAATGCGGGGTCTTTAGCGGGTTACTGACGCTGTTTTGCGTATGGGCAACCGCTGTACATGGGGCGAGTGTCCCGCATCTTGCCAAGACGCATCTTGTACAAACACATCTTGTACAAACATTGACGCCAGAAGACGCCCGTCATCTGTTAGCCAGAACCGGTATAGGCGTAGCGCCTGATGAACTGGTATCGCTGTTGGGCTTGAGCCGCCAGCAGGGTATAGATCGGGTGATTGAACACTTTAGTGCTCAGCCCTATCTGGCGATGCCGTCATGGACTCAACGACCGGTACCGCATTATCACGCTCGTGAGGATATGGCGGATAACGATCGCGCTATTTTTAATAATGAGCGCGATGCAGAACTTGCGCAGTTACGTCAATGGTGGACATTGAACATGTTGCAGACTGACTCACCGCAAAGCGAGAGGATGGTCTTGTTTTGGCATGACATATTTGCCACCAGTTACTACGACACAGATCGTCAGTCCTTAGCCATGGCCCGGCAGAACCAGACATTCCGGGAACTTGGCATGGGTTCTTGGGAGGTGCTACTCAAGGCCATGATTCGTGATGCAGCGCTACTGGAGTTTCTCGATTCGGGTTCTAATCATAAAAATTCGCCCAATGAAAATCTGGCCCGTGAGCTGTTAGAGCTATTTACCTTAGGTGAGAACAATTTCACTGAAGCTGACGTTGGACACGCTGCCAGAAGCCTGACTGGTCACGACACATCGCGCCTGCATAATCTGCAATTTCACCTCAAAACCTGGAAGCAGGATCGCCGGGAAAAAACCTTGTTTGCCCAGACAGGCGAACATACCGGTGATGATCTGATTCGTCTAATACTAGAGCAGCCAGCTGCTGCGCGCTTTCTCGCTACGCGCTTCTGGCACGCTTTCATCGCCAACACCGAACCTGATGCTAACTGGTTGCAGCAGGTTGCCAATACGTTCAGACAATCCAATTACCAGATAGCGACGCTGTACCGCAGTGTGCTCGAAAGCGATGCCTTTTGGCAGGCCGAACACCGCGGCATGCAAGTGAAGTCGCCGGTTGATTTGTTTGTCGGTACGGCGCGCTCATTGGAGTACCCGAAGCAACACTGGCAGGCATTGACCCAGGCCATGTCTGCAACCGGTATGGAATTGTTTGCACCACCAAATGTGGCAGGTTGGAAAGAGGGGGCGGCGTTTATTACACCGGGAAGGTTGTTAAATCGGTACACCTTGATGGACGCGTTACTTATGGACAGTCAAGTGCAGCGTGATGCGGGCATGACCATGGATGGTCAGCAACAGATGAAGCGTGATGCCGACGATTCAGCGATCAAGCTACGCCTTGCTGCTGAGGATTATCAGGGGCCTGTTAACTACCACGTGTCGCTATACCGTGACGATAAGCGTATCTGGCAAAGTGATCTGATTGTTTTTTTACACGGTCACGACACCGAGCGTTTTGGTCGTATCAATAGTCCTAGCGAACTGGCATGGCGCGTGGAAGCAGTCGCGGCGCCTACGCAACTGGTTGCTCAGGCTGATCGAATTGATGTTGCTTTTGTCAACGATCATGCAGGCCCGGGAGGTGACCGAAATCTCTATGTCGATGCGCTGCAGCTTGGCGAGCATTGGTACGATGGGCATCGTGCAGTACAACGCAGTGACTGTGTACCGACGCGACCGGTGGATACCTGGAAACTCTATTGCGCAGGCACACTGACGTTTACCCGTTTATCCGCTAACGATGAACAGATAG
>CALKXZ010000228.1 GCA_938003775.1 uncultured Granulosicoccus sp.
ACGCATGCCTATCATCACTGGCAAGCCTTTGCATTGTGTCTACCACCGCAAATCTGTCAGACACACAATATATTGCCTGGTCTTTGCAGAACAACCATCCGGCACGTATGAATATCTGCTACACCCTCTTCTACAATCAGGATCCGTGAAAGTAAGCGATGTTTTGTAAAAGACGCCTATCCCTACTCATCGCAACCACGAATTAAATTTCATCACATCGGTATTTTTCGTTCGCCAGCTAACGAAACCATTGTTTAATCTGTGACGGATTGGTAGATTACTCGAACTATTCAGCCGCGATTAGCATCACGCAACCGGATAACAGCCAAATACTGCGAGAGTACCCAAGCAACCAAAAATAGGGAAATCAAACAGGATGAGTAAAATTATTATTGGCATTCATGGCCTCGGCAATAAACCACCAAAGCAAACCCTCTATGAAGAAGGTTGGAAGAAGGCCATGCTCGAAGGCCTTGATGTCAACGAAAATATCCCTCGCGAAGACATTACATTTGAGGGTATTTACTGGGCTGACAAACATTATCCGGCCCCTGATCTTGAGGGTGAAACCTACCGGCCGGCACTAGCCAATAGTCTCAAAGAATACGATGAAGGGTTTATTGACGACGTTGTACAAAAAGCAGAGCAATTTGGTGGCAACGTTATAGATTGGTTCAAAAACAAATTGGACTTTGATTGGGCCGCCGACAAAGTACTGGAAAAGAAGCTGACTGACCTTCATAAATACTACACCGAGCCTGAAAGCTTTAACACTCTAACGTCATTACTGATTGATAGGTTGCTAGCCCATTCAGACAAACAAATTATGCTGGTAGCACATTCGATGGGCACGATCATCGCCTATGACGCTCTTCGCATCATGGGTAGAAATGACAATAATGTGCTAATTGATCATTTTGTAACCATTGGCTCGCCACTCGGACTTCCACACGTGATCATGAACATCAGAAAACGGCACGGGTCACTAAGAACACCCACTGTCGTGAAGCGATGGACAAATTTTGCAGACCGACGGGATCCAGTAGCATCCGACGAACATTTAAGGGATGACTATAAGTCCAATGTAGTTGGCACCCGAGTGAATGATAATCTGGTACTAAACGATTGGCGGGTGCAGTCGGGAATAGATATTTTTCATAAATCCTACGGTTATCTTCGAACACCCGAATTCTCTCGCACACTTGCAGAGTTTGTTTAGAGATAATGATTATGGGAAAGAATATCGTCATCTGCTGTGATGGCACCGGTAATGAAATAAACACCAATCTGTCGAATGTTCTGAAGCTTTACCGTTTACTCAACAACGGTGAAGAGCAAATACGTTACTACGACCCTGGTATTGGCACTCTGGGGGACAATAATCCTTGGTCAAAATTCTGGTCACGGGCCAAACGTATCTTTGGGCTGGCAACCGGTCGGGGGCTTGATCAGAATATTCTCGACGCCTACAGCTTCTTGGTCGACAATTATAATGAAGGCGACAAAGTGTACCTTTTTGGCTTTAGCCGCGGCGCCTATACGGTTTCTGCGCTTGCTGGTTTCCTGTACCAAATAGGACTTTTAACGCCTGAGCAGAAAAACCTTTACGAATACGCACTAAAAGCATACAGAGATGTACCGTTTCAATCCGGCGAAGAGTCAGCCTGGCGATTTTCAAGGGTAACCGGTGCGAGACGCGTAGAGATTCACTTTATGGGCCTGTGGGATACAGTGAGCTCCATAATTACACCTCGACGGGATTTGTTTTTTCACTGGACTCTACAGGACCTACCCCATACTGCTCGCAATCCTGCGGTTCGAACAGTGCGACTCGCCGCAGCAGTGGATGAAAAACGTCGTATGTTTAGATTACATCAGTGGGAACCTGACCAGATATTCAAACCCAACCCTTTTATTGCAGGCGATGAAGGCAAACAGGACTTTCACCAAATTTGGTTCCCAGGCGTGCACTCTGACGTCGGCGGCGGGTACCCGGAAGAAGAGTCAGCTATTGCCAAATTCCCACTTGACTGGATAGTGACTGAAGCTCAAAACGCAGGCTTACACATTGACGATGACCTTTACCAACGTATGGTGAATGGTCGTGACCGCGAGAACTCGAGTCGAAAATACGTAAAAGCGAATCATCTGGGCAAAATTCATAATTCAATGACAGCAGGATGGAAATTACTAGAGTACTTACCGAAACGCGTTAAATGGCTCAAATGGCCGCAGAAGAAAACGTTTCTTGGCTGGTATCTACCACTAGAAGAACCGCGACACATAGCATCTGGCCAACATGTGCATGAAACAGTCAAACATCGCATGACAGAACTGCCGGATTATCAGCCAAACAACCTCCCACCTGACTAACTTTTTCTCTAGTGCGCTCGAGTGAGTTTAACAATAAACAATACTTACGATGAAAGATTTACTGTTATCCAATAACTGGGAGAATGGAATTTCCGAATGGGTAAAGTGAATTACTTCTATAAATCAGTAAATCAGTAAATCAGTAAATAAACTTATCAGGATAGCTACACACTTGCACGTCTTGAGCTGTTGCGAAATGAAACTATCAGATAAATAGCTTCCTGATTGCAAAAGTCCTGGTTGTAAAATTCGTCGCTTGGCCTGATAGGCAATGTGCGATTCCATCTGAACCTATAAATGCACCTCCACTACATACCTATTCGCTGCCAGTTGCTTGCATTGGGTCAATCTATATCAATGTCCCGGTGCTAGCTATCGTAGACGAGTATCTGAGAGCATCTAGTAAAATTGCGGGAGTAAATAAGCATGCAGCGATGGGTAGTGATTTTCAAAGACACAGATGGGATGCTTGACATACGTGCCAACAAAGAATTGCGTGACCAGCATGTCGCTTATGCAAAAGAACACCCTGAACTACTCATTGGTGGTGGCTTGAAGCCCGAGCCCGAGAGTGAATTCTGTGGTGCAATGTGGATTGTGGAAGCAGAGAATAGAGCTGAGGTTGAATCTCTGATTCTGGCTGATCCCTTCTACGTGACTGCACATCGCTCATTTGAGATATTCACTTGGGGAAAAATAATGGAAGACAAAACAGTAACGTTATAAAACCAAAAATGATTGACGCATGAAAAAATCGAACGTTGCCTATGAGCCGAGTTCACACACAGTTCACACACAATTCACACGCAGTAAGTTTCAGCCAGTTCTGACACTGTCTGTATTATCAATTGAGCGCTAGTCCATTCTGTCCTGTTAACACCGAGCGACTTTGTCGTAGCTTAACTACCAAGTGGTCCTGTCGCAACTTTCTACACTCTAGTTGCTAATCAACTGACGCTCCTCAGTGTGTTCTATGTTGAAACACAATATGATTCCTCGATTTGGTACTGAAATAGAACTGTCAATACACAAAGTTAGTGTACACGTGTAGAGTGAAAATCGTCAGTGGACTCCAACTAGCCTAGCATTTGTTCACGCACCCACTGTAATCGGGATATCTCGAATATCACGCCCACCCGAATCAACAATTCGAAAGCGGAATCGCGTTGGTGATAACTGACGCACATAGTCGAAAGACTCTCGGCTATTTCGCAGTAAAGTTTCTATTTGATTTTCTGAATATTGATTGTCCGACGACTGATTGCCTGAAGATTGATCTTCTGAATGGTGAATCCCTGAAGACTGTTTATTTGAACACTGATTGGATGCATCTAGTGTGGCTCGTTGCCGAATAAACTGCTCATCCCGTGTGGATGCCCGTTCATCAACACGCTCAATGCGAAAACCGCCTTCATGTACCAAACGATGATGTGCGGTGCAAAGACAAACTCCATTCTCTACACATGTAGAGCCGCCATCGGCCCAATGCTTGATATGGTGAATCTGCAAGTGACGCGTTTGGGTACAACCATTGAACTGGCAATGCTGGTCCCGATTCTTAATGGCACGAGCCATAGCCGGTGTCCACACGCGACTCTTGCGCCCAATATCAGTTGGCTCACCATGCGTTTGCACAATCGTTGATACACTGCAATCGCAGGCAATACGGCGAGCAGCTTCCTGAGCAATAGGACCAGCATTTTGAACAATTGGGCGTTTGCCGGGGACTGAGGTGGTGGCTGTGGTTACCGTATCGTCAGTTTTTCTACCGTCGTTAATATCATTCGTGCCAGTTGTATCGCTTGCCTTGTTAGCACCACTCGCACCGCTTGTTCCGCTTGTTCCGCTTGTTCCGCTTGTTCCGCTTGTTCCGCTTGTTCCGCTTGTTCTGCTTGTGCCGCTTGTGCCGCTTGTGCCGCTTGTGCCGCTTGTGCCGCTTGTGCCGCTTGTGCCGCTTGTGCCGCTT
>CALKXZ010000229.1 GCA_938003775.1 uncultured Granulosicoccus sp.
CGTATGTGACTCGCGGTACGCTGGCAGATGCTCAACGAGAACCGACTTCATTGAACAGCCGCTACCCATCGATCCGCTCCAGTGCGTCAATCAGATCAACACCGTTATCGCGCGCCTCGCGATAACTGGGCACCCAGTGCACGTAGCGTAAGGTGGAGTAGAGAGAGCGATGGCCCAGCAACTTCTGTAGTTTATGTACCGGCATACCCGCTTCGAGTTGATGCGTGGCATAGGCATGGCGCAGGGAATGGATCCCGCCCCTCTTCTCGATTCCAGCCGATGACTTGGCCTTGTTGAATACCCGCTGTGCTGAGGCAGCGCTAAGATGACTCTGTTTCTGCCGACCTTCAAACAACCACTGTTCCGGACGATAACGACGCCAGTAAAGTCTTAGGGCATCCAACACCGAGTCAGGCAATAGAATTAACCGATCCTTGGAACCCTTTCCCTGCTCGATCCTGAGCAAGTGACGTTCGCCATCAATGTGAGTTACCTGGAGGCTAATCAGCTCATTCAGACGCACACCACAGCCGTAGCAACATTGCAGTAACGTACGGTGCTTGAGATTGGTGCACTGACCAATCAGGGACTTGACCTCACTGCGGGTCAGTAACTCCGGGATACGCTGCGGCTTCTTGGGCAGCACCATCGGCACATCAAAGTGGGGACAGTGAAGTACCTGCTCATAGAAAAACCGGATGCCGTGCCAATACGCCCGGCAACTCTCAGGCGCCAGCTGGCGATCCTTGACGAGATGATTAAAGAACGGTTGCAACTCGTCAGGCGAAATCTTGTCCGGTGAGCGACCGTAGTAGCGTTGCAACTGACAAACCGCACCAACGTAGCTTTTAAACGTTTTCTCTGTGTATCCACGTTGTCGAACTGCATCCAACAACTGCTGTCGAAGTGGGGACATGATGTGACTCCTCTAACAGGCCGACAATGGCCTTTGAACAGTCAACAATCGACTCCGCAGTCGAGTACAGTCACAATCTGGAAATCAATGGGTTACAGCTACCGCGCAGCGGTTTAGTTCAACTATATATTAGGCGTCATAATTTTACGACAGTAGTTGGATGGTAAAGCTATAGGATCATATGAAATCGTATAATATTTGCTTCACTCACTATCGGCGTTTCCGCATGCGGCTAAACATCAAACTCGCCTCCGTCTTAACAGTCTTAATGCTGCTAGCTATGGGCAACACAGGTGCTGCAGCTCAGCTGGTAACCACCGATTTTCCACGCTCACCTAGACCTGCTGAAGCTACCGAGAAGCAAACACATGAGTTTGTTGGCATGTGGGTTACGGAAGACGGGTATATCCGACATGAGCTTTTGGACAACGGTCGTTACGACGAGGCGCGAGGGGATCGAGATAGTGCGTGGCAAGGTCGCTACCGCGTTACAGGTGACATCATTCAGTACTGGGACGACACAGGTTTTTATGCCGATGGACAGTTTCGTGATGGTGTGTTGTATCACGGTGGTTACATATTCTACCGTGGTGAGTAAACATCTCCCATGATCACACTACGAAAAACCGCACGGTAGTCAAACCAATCCATGTACTCGGGCAAAGGGATCCCAACTGCTGTCCTGGTGCCACTCATACTCACACCACATGGCGACTTTCTCGGCGGTCTCTTTACCGTGCATCAGGGCGATAGCGCCTAGAGCCATGTCCATACCGGCAGAGATACCGGAAGATGTAATGAACCGCCCATCTTCTACCCATCTAGCTTCTTTTTTGCCAATTCACTTTCGGGCCTTGTTCAGTGACCCATGAAAACGCCGCTTTATTGGTGGTGGCTCGCTTTCCGTCCAAAACACTTGCTTTGGCGAGTAGCGCACTACCCGTACATACGATTAGCGTGTATTCCGCTTTTTCAGATGACCGGTAGAGCCAGTCAAGCAGCGCTGCGTTGTTGACTTCTTGGCGAGTACCAGGACCACCCGGTACAACAGAATATCGAAATCTGACTGTTCACCGATCGACGCATCCACATTGACCAACAGTTGCTGGTTGCTCAAAACAGCGCCTTTTGATTCAGCGACAAGTTTCAGTTCAAATTCGTCTGGTAGCAGACCAAACATTTCCATTGGACCGAAAAGGTCCAAGAGTTCAAAGCCTGGGAAAACCAAAGCACCAACCGTACGCATTCACACACCTCCTGATCGCGGGCTAAGCCAATCGTGTTTGTACACCTACCTGTGTTTTGAACATCCCTATTGTTAGTCGCTATTCGTATCCGAACTGTCTGTTTGATCTGATTGAATGCGTTCGTATATTCCTTGGCGATGGACAGACACATCATCCGGTGCAGAAATACCGATGCGGACTTATTTGCCTTTGATGTCGATTACGGTGGTTTCAACCTCATCACCAATGCGAAGAGATTCGCCTATTCTTCGAGAGAGGATTAGCATAGTTGACTCCATTCAATGTGCTTTAATCTCAGTACACCACCGCCCTACCCTTTTCAAGCACATTGATTTTCACGAATGTGTCGTTTAAGCGTTGCTCCGACACTCTAGTCTAAAGACTCATGATCAAATCGCTAACTACCGCAGGTTGTGAGATAAAAGGATGATGACCACTCGCCATCTCCACAAGGTGATGCGCTTTACTCGCAAACTCTCGTTGCTTATCAACCCGTGTTCCCTGATCTTGTGTGCAGACAATATAGGTGGTAGGCGACGCTTTCCACGCGGCTGATTGAACCGGTTGCCCAAGCACTGAAAGACTCTGCAGAGCTGTTTTCTCTAAAGCCTGGCTCTGGATGTCAGCGCTACAGTCCTGGAGGAAAGTATCCGCCAACGCATCAGATTTCACCGTAAACGTCCCGACTTCCATATCAATGGCGAGAAACGGCGCTGGGGATTCCCCGCCAAAGGAGGACAGGCTTTCGCCTACTTCGGGCAAATAACTGGCGTTTAGTAGCATGTGGTGAATGTTGCTCAACCCAGCCGCAGCCTCTGCGACAACGATACCGCCGTAGCTGTGTGCAACAACAATGGTCGGCTCGTCGGTGCTTTCGAGCACGGCGCGTACAGAGCTCACATCATCGGACAGTCCAGGGCCCTGGGCTGTGGCGGATTCACCAGCCTCACCACAACTTGGTAAGACAGGTGCTTCGCTCGTAATGCCCTTCTGGGCAGGTAACTCGGCGGTCGGTTTCCACCACCAAGCCCCATCTTTAACACATGCGCCGTGTACAAACACCACTCTCATCGGATACTCCATCTGGTTCAAATATCTGGAGATTATAATACACGTAACGTACGTTACATGAAATAATATTTCCAAGTCAGATAAGCTGTGGTGTACAAAATATCGACTGATCAATCCTTAAATAGAATGAAACGACAGCGTCATGGGTAGGCACCAGCAGCCTAAAATCAAAGAGCAACTTCTTGAAGCTTGTACCGACTACGCGCTTGAAAATGGCCTTCCGGACAATCTTGGGCCGCTTGCGCGTGCAGCAAACACATCCACGCGGATGCTCATCTACCATTTTGAAACCCGCGATGCGTTGCTACGCGCGATACTGGTAGAGGCTCGACGTCGTCAGGTGGAAGCGTTCACCGAATTACTGCGTGTCAGGCCCAAAGAGCGCTACCAGACAACGCTCAGTAACGCATGGGTTGCGATGAGCGGTCCAGAGGGACAACCCTACTTGCGCATGTTCAATCGACTGCATGACACCGAAGGTAAACCGTTGTGGCCGGGGTTTCGGCGCATGACAACAACTGACTGGCTCGGACCACTTGAAGCGGGCATGGCCAGCATCGGTCGTCCAGAACTGGCAACGGTGGTACTTGCCGTCATTCGTGGGTTATTAATGGATCTCGACGCAACCGGTGATGCTAAGCGTACTGACAAAGCGTTTAATGATTTCTTGGCAACTATAAAGAGTTCTCGTCGAGTGAAATCCACTTCGAAAAAGAAATGATGAGCTATATCAAGCTCCATCAATGGATTACGTTTTCAGAATTAACGCTTAGCCAACAACCGAGGCGATTTTAATTAGTCGCCTAAGTGCCCATTGCAGCGGTTGATGACGATAGTGCATTAGGATCTACGACCGTCCGGGAATCCCTACATTGGCGACATTTTGATGTCACAACGTTGTCAATTATAGGCATCCCCGGGTGGGGCAGTTGTGACAGATATCGACATCATTCATTGCAGCGCTACAGGCGGGTAAGATTTTGCCGATAACTTAGACAGCGTTGGATTGTCACAGCGATTTAAGCAAAGTAGTTTGCACCAGTGTGTCAATAGATCAAACGGAAATTCCACATTTAAGAGAACGGAAGTCTTCAATGAGTCCTACACAGCGATCGGCATTGGCTCTAATGCTGCTGCTAACTTCCCAGCTCACGACGACAGCTGATGCCGATTATCGGTCTTTTGTCTGCGATACTGGAATAACTCTACCAACGATTCATATACAGGACATCACAGTTCGCATGCGCGCCTACGATCTGTACGCAAAGCACACGCCGAAGCGCGTATACATAAAGGAGCCGATGTGGCTGGGGAGCTACTTCCTGCCAGCTTTCACCCATCTGGAATTCGATAAAGAGGGACTCGTCATCGGTGAAAATTTCTCCGAGGCTTTGTGTGGTGGAAAACCAGGACAACCCTTCGGCAATTTGATTCCGTCTGTCGTCAGGACGACTATGCAGTTCGCTGGTATCACAATTGAACCTGGTGCTTTGCTGTTTCAGGATGCGGCAGGTTCAATTAGTTCGTTTGTACCTGCTGGAACGACGCAATGGCGAGGTCTGGACGCTGCCAGAGGTGAAATCCTGTTCGGTAAAGATGCACATGGAAATCCCTACGTCAGCGGACTCAAGATAGACAGAGATCAGCTTTATCGTGGTAAACGGTTGCAAGGTTCTGATCATTGGGTTTCATTTTTCCCAAACGGCGATCTGAAAGCTGCCATATTGGCAGAGAATGACTCAGTCTCAGGTGTGTCGTTGCGAAAGGGAACGCAATACAGTCTGTATGACAATATGAACCTGAAACGAGGGGTACTTGGTCAACCGCTCAATTGGCATGGAGCGACTATTCCAATCGGGACAGTGGTTCATTTCGATACCGACAGGCAGCTAGAATTCACTTCAGGCAAAGGAACGGTAGAGAGTGATGGTTTGTCCTTTAACGCGAAGCTCTTACACTTTTATAGCAATGGTCAAATTGCAAGTGGTACTCTCGCCAGCGAAAGCAATATAAATGGGGATATTTTTCCACCCTTCACATACGTCGGATTCGATATGCGAGGCAGGCTTGTCCGCGCGACGATTGATGAGCTCAAGTTGCGGGCTGCTGCACCACCGATTTCAGCTAGAGTTGGATCGTTCCAACTGCCGATAGAACCACCGTCTACTGCTTTAGTCGAGTTTTGTCGCAAAAATAATTTGAAGCCAGGCGCGCAGCTTCCCGGCTCAAGTGTGCCGATCGTTTGTCCCTAGCGTTCAGAATGTGCAGATGTTTCATGGAGAGGGCTGAAGGGGCTCCATGCCCAGTCCGTTCAAGCGCAGAGGAAATGCAAGAATCCAAACTCTGCTACGAATCAGCCATATATAAATACGAAGCGTCAGCTCCAAGCTGTTGTACTAAACCGCTGCCGCGGTAGTTGCACACCTACCATCCTATCTTTCGTCTAGTTTGATGTGTACATGGGGCTGACCCGTGTTGATCTGTGGTTCCCCAACCTAAGATCAAACAGGAGCAGTCCCATGACCCGGTCTAGCAAATCGCTGAGCCCGCTTCGCCAACGTATGTCTATTATGTCTTTCAAGACATAATAGACATACCTTTGCCACACACTTGCTTGAGGATGGTGTGGATATCCGCGTCATTCAAGTACTGCTTGGTTCACAAGAAGCTTGAAACGACGGCCACTTACAGCCATGTGGCTGCCCGTACATTGCGCGATGTGAAAGGGCCGCTTGAACACCTGAGGGTTGAACCAGGCAGCTGACTGCTGAGCGGTGTCATCGCTTGAGGTCGCAGACATTTTCTGCGGCCATGGCAGCGCATATCTTGCTGCCCATAAAGGTCAGCTTAGCCTCAGGCAACTGAAGGCCATGTCAGCCATCGAACGCTGCCGCACGGCGGCACTGCGCTGTAATCCTGGCAGTGAAAGCTCTGGTGAATAACCAGAGATACTCATTAAATCACCACACTGCCTTACTCGCTATACGGATAAGACAGTGTGGTGCGAACTAGCTAATCAATCTTGCGACTCAGACAACTACTGAGTCCAACTCTTGATCAACTCATCATAAGCAACAGTCTCTGGCGCCGGCTTCTCGTTGTCCAGTTTGGCCTTAGGTGCGCCAGGCTTTGCCAGCCATTCCGCTGGGTCTACCTCTTCGTTCATCACCGGACCAATATCGCCTTGGATACCGGCACGCTCAAGACGTGACAACACTTTTTCCTGTGCAGCGCACAAGGCGTCCATGGCTTCTTGAGGCGTTTTCTCACCTGATGAGGCATCACCAATGTTCTGCCACCACAACTGTGCCAGCTTGGGGTAATCAGGTACGTTGGTGCCGGTAGGTGACCATTGAACGCGAGCGGGTGACCGATAGAATTCGATCAAGCCACCGAGTTTTGGTGCGCGATCTGTGAAGCTTTGATCTTGAATCGTACTCTCGCGAATGAACGTCAGTCCTGTATGCGCTTTTTTCAAGTCAACAGTTTTAGACACAACGAACTGTGCGTATAGCCAGGCTGCCTTAGCCCGATCGGTCGGTGTTGACTTCATTAGTGTCCATGAACCGGCATCCTGATAGCCTAGCTTCTGGCCTTCTTCCCAATAGGCGCCATGCGGGCTAGGAGCCATACGCCACTTTGGCGTACCGTCCTCGTTCACCACGGGCAAGTCCTCAGCCACCATGCCAGCGGTGAAGGCGGTGTACCAGAACATTTGCTGGGCGATGTTACCCTGCTGTGGTACGCCAGCGGACTCACCAAAAGTCATGCCTGCAGCTTCTGCTGGCGCATACGCTTTCAGCCACTCAATGTATTTAGCAATTGAGTAAACCGCTGCTGGTCCGTTAGTGTCACCACCACGGGCTACACAGGAACCCACCGGCTGGCTGTTCTCATTGACGCGAATACCCCACTCATCAACAGGTAGACCGTTTGGCTCACCCTTGTCACCACTACCGGCCATGGACAACCAGGCATCGGTAAAACGCCATCCCAATGATGGATCTTTCTTGCCGTAATCCATGTGTCCGTAAACCTTCTGTCCGTCAATTTCACGACCTGTAAAAAACTTGGCTATATCTTCATACGCTGACCAGTTGACCGGTACGCCCAAGTCATATCCGTACTCAGCTTTAAAATCAGCCTTGTTTTTTTCATCGTTGAACCAGTCATAACGGAACCAGTAAAGGTTGGCGAACTGCTGATCGGGCAGTTGGTACAATTTACCGTCTGGACCGGTTGTGAATTCGATACCGATAAAATCATCGACATCCAAAGTGGGCAACGTAACGTCAGCCCCTTCACCTGCCATCCAATCGGTCAGATTACGTGCCTGCTGATAACGCCAGTGAGTACCGATAAGATCTGAATCATTGATATAGGCGTCATAGATATTCTCGCCCGACTGCATTTGTGTCTGCAGTTTTTCAACAACATCACCTTCACCGATGAGATCGTGTGTCACTTTGATTCCAGTGATTGCCGTAAAAGCGGGTGCCAACACTGTGGATTCGTAAGTATGTGTATCAATGGTTTCTGATACGACCTTGATTTCCAGATCGGTAAAGGGTTTGGCAGCATCGATGAACCATTGCATCTCTGCTTTTTGTTCGTCCTCACTGAGCACGGAAAGACCGCCAATCTCATCGGCTAAAAAACTTTCTGCAGCGGCCATATCGGCCTGCACCGCATGCGTTGCACTCATCATTATCGCCACTGCTATTGCAGTTTTGGCGAACTGTCTGTGTTGCATATTACTCCTCCTATTTTAATGGGTTACTTTTGGTTGTACTGCCATTCGGACTACACAAAACTGAATACAAATCCAGCATACAGTATTGAAACGCCCATAGCCCACCACAAATTGCTACCGGCAAACAATAGCCAGGCAAGGTGGATAAACGCGCTGCCAAGCAGCGATAAAAACAAGCGATCCCCGCGGGTTGTTTCAAAACGCAGGATGCCTACTCGCGGCCCACCACCCGGACTAATCTTTTCCCAGATGCTCATGGTGATAAGCAAACAAAATATGACAATAAAAAATATGGCTGTGGGTTGAGTCCAAGCCATCCACGACAGGTTCATAGCGGTGCTCCGACTAGTAGTTGTGGGCCATTATTTGTAGGCCTTTGTTAAACCCGTCCAAGTGCAAAGCCCTTAGCAATATAGTTTCGGACAAAGTAGATAACCAATGCACCGGGAATAATAGTCAGTGCACCCGCGGCAGCTTGCACCCCCCAGTCTACTCCCGTGGCTGAAATGGTTCGGGTCATGATAGCGGCTATCGGTTTTGCTTCGGTAACGGTCAAAGTTCGGGCAATGAGCAATTCCACCCAGGAAAACATAAAACAAAAGAATGCCGCTACGCCGATACCCGAGGCAATTAATGGCATGAAAATCTTGCCGAAGAATTTCGGAAAAGAGTACCCATCAATATAGGCGGTTTCATCTATTTCGCGAGGCACACCCGACATGAAGCCTTCGAGTATCCATACCGCCAAAGGTACGTTAAACAAACAATGAGCAAGCGCTACGGCTATGTGCGTATCTATCAGACCAAAGGCTGAATACAATTGAAAAAACGGTAGCGCGAATACTGCCGGTGGTGCCATCCGGTTGGTCAGCAACCAGAAAAACATGTGTTTATCGCCAAGGAAGCGGTAGCGGCTAAACGCATAGGCAGCCGGCAACGCAACTGCTACCGCAATGACCGTATTCATCACCACGTAGATGATTGAATTAATATAACCGTTGTACCAGGTAGGATCGCCAAAAATAACCTTGTAATTATCAAACGTTAAATTGTTTGGCCACAATGAAAAACCCGTGACAATCTCAGTATTGGTTTTCAGGCTCATATTGATGAGCCAGTAAATCGGGATCATCAAGAAGACAATATAGAGTGTCGGTACTAACCATTTAAACCTGCTACTACGGCTACCGCCGCCTGCCTGAGCTGTGTTCATGATTCAACCTCTCGTTTTTCAGGCGCATCCATGCCGTAATTTGTCATTACTGTGTAGAACACCCACGACAACAGCAGCACAATAAGAAAGTAGATTAATGACATGGCCGCCGCTGGCCCAAGGTCAAACTGGCCGATAGCAGTTTTTACCAAATCAATAGACAAGAACGTTGTTGTGTTGCCAGGACCGCCGCCGGTTAACACAAAAGGCTCTGTGTAAATCATAAAGCTGTCCATGAACCGCAGCAAAATAGCGATGAGTAGAACACGTTGCATCTTTGGTAACTGGATATAACGAAACACTTTCCAACGAGATGCGCCATCAATTCGCGCAGCCTGATAATAAGCTTCAGGTATTGCTACAAGACCGGAGTAGCACAACAGCACAACCAGACTGGTCCAGTGCCACACATCCATCAAAATGATGATAATCCACGCTTGCAACCAAGACTGGCCGTAGTTAAAGACGATCCCCATTTTAGCTAACGTGAAACCCAACAAGCCGATATCTGCTCGACCAAATATCAGCCAGATAGTGCCTACTACGTTCCAGGGAATGAGTAGCGGTAAGGCCATTAATACCAGGCATACTGAAACCCAGATTCCCTTGCGTGGCATGGCCAGCGCAACGGCAATACCCAATGGGATTTCGATGCATAAGATAATGGCAGAGAAGGTCAGATTACGAACCAGCGAATCTCGAAAGCGATCCGAATTCAGTACTTCGGTGAACCACTCGGTACCTGCCCAAAAAAACTGGTTATTGCCAAAGGAATCTTGTACTGAATAATTCACGACCGTCATCAACGGAATAACGGCGCTGATGGCGACTAGGATAAAAACAGGTAATACGAAGAACCACGCTTTGTTGTCAAAAGGCTTGTTGTTCATGATCAGATCTGCCCCCTCACCAGATGCGAATCCTCGTACACATTGATGCGCGCCGGGTCAAAAACTGCCACCGGGTTGGCTGGGACAGAATCTGATTCGTTAATCACAGCACCCAGTTCATGACCACCAACGTCACCGCGCACAATTTTGTAACGCCCTATGTCTTCCACGGAGTGCACAGTCATTGGCATACCAACCTCTCCAGACGCTGCACTCTCAGTGAGTTTGACGAATTCGGGGCGAATACCGATTTCTATGTTTGTACCGGTTTTGGGGTACCGCTTGCCGACATTAATTTGTTTGCCAGCCACGTTGACCGTGCTGCCATCAACACCACCTGGCAATATATTCATACCCGGGGAGCCAATAAAATAGCCCACAAACGTGTGCGCTGGTTCATCAAACAGTTCTTCTGGTGTACCGATCTGCACAACCTCGCCTTCGTACATAACGACCACCTTATCAGCAAACGTCAGCGCTTCGGTTTGATCATGAGTCACATAGATCATGGTGTGTGAAAACTGCTCATGCAACTCTTTAAGCTTTGTGCGCAGTTGCCACTTCATATGAGGATCTATAACGGTTAGTGGCTCGTCAAACAAAATGGCGTTAACGTCGTAGCGGACCAAACCGCGACCCAGTGATATTTTTTGTTTTTCGTCGGCACTAAGTCCGTGTGCGCGGCGGCGCGCTTTAGCGGTTAGATCCAGAGTCTCGAGCATCTCGCCAACGCGCTTATCAACTTCTGATCGTTCAATTCCACGATTGAGTAATGGAAAGGCGAGGTTTTCAGCCACCGTCATTGTGTCGTAGATAACAGGGAACTGGAACACTTGGGCAATGTTACGCTGCTCTGGGCTAAGGTGTGTGACGTTATGCTCGTCAAATTTAACGTGGCCACCCGAAGGCGTTAACAGTCCAGAAATGATATTAAGCAGTGTGGTTTTGCCGCAACCTGATGGTCCGAGCAACGCATAAGCACCACCATCCTCCCACACGTAGTCAATACGCTTGAGTGCATAGTCAGCATCGTTTTGTGGGTTTGGCAGGTAGGAATGTGCCAACTGGTCAAGCGTTATCTGTGCCATGTTAATCAGGCTGCCTTGGCGCTATTTGAGGGTGCCTGTACTAGCTGACCCTGTGTGTCAAACAAATAGACCCGCGCCGGATCTATGTATACGCTCAGTGACTGTCCCTTGTCCATACGGTGAACTCCGTGAGTAAGCAGTACCCATTTTTCAGAGTCTGCATTGATATGGATAAATGTTTCAGAGCCTGTGATTTCACTGCTGCTTACTGTTGCTGTCACCGCTGTAGCGGTGTCCGAGTGCTGATGTAAATTGAGATGATGAGGCCTTACGCCCATCAGATATTCGCCATCAGGCAATGAGGGCGTTGTGCATCCAACGCTATGCTCGCCCAGAACAAGTTCAGCCCCACGCTTATGAACAGTTGCCGTGTTGAGCGGTGGGTCTGCAAAGGTTTGCGCGGTCTGTAAATCAGTGGGTCGGTTATACACGTCAATGGTCGGCCCAAATTGTGTGAGCCTGCCTTCAGACAAGGTGGCGGTGTGCCCGCCTAACAACAACGCCTCCTGTGGCTCCGTCGTTGCATAGACCAACACCGCGCCAGTTTTGGCAAACAGCTTGGGCAGTTCATCACGCAGTTCTTCTCGTAGCTTGTAGTCAAGATTAGCCAGTGGTTCATCCAGCAACACAAGCTTTGCATCTTTAACCAACGCGCGAGCCAAGGCGGTGCGTTGCTGTTGGCCGCCCGACAGGTTCAAAGGCGTACGATCAAGAAATTCTGACAACTTGAGTAAATCTGCTGCCTCACGTACACGGCGCTCTATGGTTGCCCGGTCAACGCCTGCCACTCGCATCGGCGAGGCTATGTTCTCAAACACCGTTAGTGCCGGGTAATTAATGAACTGCTGGTACACCATTGCCACACTGCGATTACGCACTGAAACACCGAGCACACTTTTACCATCGGAGCGCACATCGCCTTGAGTCGGCTTGTCCAGACCTGCCATCACGCGCATCAACGATGTTTTGCCTGCCAAGGTAGGACCAAGCAACACATTCAAAGAACCGGGCTCGAGTGTTAAAGAAATCCCGGAAAGGTGCGCTTGTGCACCCACTTTTTTGCTGACGTCAACAAGTTCGAGCACGCGTGCTTATATCTCCATCATTCCGGTGAATTTTCCAGACCGTCATCGAAAAGATGCAAGTCACTGTCCAGACAAACCGTAATCAGTTCATTTACGAATGTCAATCGAAAGCTAAAAAATACACGGCTATCACGGGCCAAATTGCCCACGCAAGCAAGTCAGCTATCCGGTTTCAATTGTTCGAATTTCTTGCGCCTGTAACAGCTTACGAAAAGCGGCGTTGGGTACGCGGTCGGAAACAAATGAATGTATCTGCGAGATATGTCCAATTCGCACCGGTGCGGTACGTTCGTGTTTACTGGAATCAGCAGCAAGAATGACATGGCGAGCATTCGAGAGTATGGCCTGCGCCACTTTCACTTCATTAAAATCGAAATCTAATAGAGCACCATCGGCGTCAATGGCTGAAGCCCCCATAACGGCATAATCAACCTTAAATTGGTTGATAAATTCAACCGTTGCTTCACCTATAACGCCGCCATCAGTGGCGCGAACGACACCCGATGCAACAATAACTTTGGTCTGGGAATAAGGCCGCATCATAGAGGCAACGTTGATGTTGTTAGTCACCACCAATAGATCTTGATGGCTAGAAAGTGCCTGAGCAACGGCCTCGGTGGTGGTGCCGATACTGACAAACAGTGATGAGTTGTTACCGATAATATTGGCAACTGCCTTGCCAATTGCCAACTTGGCGTCCGCCGCCAGTACGCGGCGCGCCTCATAGCTCATGTTTTCTATGCCGATGCCTGACGCCAATCGAGCACCACCGTGTGTGCGCGTCAACATACGCTGATTACACAGAATATTGAGATCTTTGCGAATGGTTTGGTGTGTAACGTCAAACCGGTCAACCAGTTCTTCAACAGACACAAGACCTGTCTGTTTAACCATCTCCAGAATATCTTGTAGACGTTGCTGCAAAGTTATCTATCTTTCGCTTTTACTAAATTCACTATAAACGAAAAAGAATACGAAAGCTGCACATTTGTGCGGACTAAGCTACTAAAGAGAGCAAATGAACGGCATCGTACTAAGCTATGTTAAGCGGGTATGCTGTCCGGCAGGCGTACCTGGCAACGCTCAATTTCTGCGGTTGTTTGCTGGGCGTCCCAGCCTAGAATAGGTGCCGCGATATGCGCCAACTCGGATACCGTCGCCATGGTTGCACGCCCCTCCAAAGCTAACGTCGTACGACGAAATATGAGATCGTCAAGATGGGTAATTTGTTCGTGCTTGCAGATGTAGTGGATCTCGCCGAGCCGATAATCGGGCAATGCCGCCAGAGGCTGTTGTGCCTGTTCGCTCGCTGACAATGCCTCAATCACACCCGGATTACATCCGTATCGTTCCAGCACACGGATGAGCAATGCCTCTGGTAGCGCATACTTTGCCATCTGAGTCTGAATAAATGCGTGTTGATTATCACCAGCTGGATAGTCACGACCTCCGCCAATAGCCAGTCCCTGGGTATCGCGTGTCCTGACTCTGCCCAGCCGCTTGAACACCAGATCAGAGGCAACCTCGCCAAAAGCCCGGAACGTTGTCCACTTACCGCCGACCAGCGAGGCAACAGCGAATTGACGACCCTCGACCGGCTCATCCACCTCAATGGAATGATCACGACTGACCTTACCGATGCCAATGCCATCGCTGAATGGTAAGGGTCGCACACCACTGTATCGGTAGACGATATGTTCCCTGGTAATTTGGACACCCGGTAAAAGCTCTGCCATGACAGTAAACAGGTAATCCACTTCGTCTTCTTCGCAGCGTGCCGTGTCAGGATCATCTACGCGAATATCGGTCGTACCCACAAGCACCTTGTCACCAATCGGATAAGCCAAACAAAGCCGATTGTCGCCTGTTTCAAAATACAACATGTGCCCGTTCAGGCACGCTAGCATTTCAGGGTGGTTGAGTATCAAATGAGAGCCTTTCGAACCGCCAATATAGTGCGAATCGATACCCAGGACATGATTGACCTTGTCGATCCAAGGCCCGGCCGCATTGACTACCAGACCTGCATCCACGGCGAATTCTCGCCCACTGGTCTCGTCGCGAAGTGTTACAGACCCATCGTCTAAACCTGTAACACTGGTATAACTCAACACAGCACACGGGTGATTGGTTTTGGCAACGTCTTTGAGAGTATCCGTGACCAATTCCAGGCAGAGACGCTCAGGTTGCGTTATCAGCGCGTCGTAATAGGTTGCGGTGGCAATCACAGACCGGTCAAGACCGGTGAAAAGCTGATGGGATTTAGCGGCACCGTGAACCTTGTGGGTCGGCATAACGCGTTGCTTGCGTCCCATCCAGTCGTATATAAGCAGACCGACTGTGACGACCACGGCACCCCGCTTTTTAAACCGACCAGCTGGCAGGCGCAAGAACTTAAACGCAGAGCTAAACAGCCCACCAAACCAAGAATAGAACGGTATTGTGCACGGCAGGGGTTTGACCAGGTGCGCCGCATTGTGCAAAAGACGATTGCGCTCCAGCGTGGATTCCGCTACCAGCCTGAACTCACCGTTTTCAAGGTACTTGATGCCACCGTGAATCAGCCGCGAGGGCGCCGCACTGGCCCCGGAGCAGAAATCCTGCCGCTCAATAAGTAATACAGAAACGCCGTTTAGCGCAAGTTCTCGGAAAGTACTGACGCCATTGATGCCTGCACCAATAATCATCACATCGAACTGGGTTGAAGCTATGTCATCTATCGAGGCATTACGAGTTTGTGTAGTCATCTTGCTTGATTCGTTGGTGAAAGCGTACATCGCACACCGTGTAGTGTACGTGGTTCTGTTGAACTGGTTCTCTGGCCTATACCGATAAGATACGCGCAAAAACACTATCGTGCGAGACTGGCTGCCACCTTGATTGAACAGGCCCATTCACTGTAAGGTTTGCAAAAACCACGGAATCACCATGCCACAATACCTACTCGGAATTGACAGCGGCGGTACCATGACTAAGACGGCGCTGTTTACTGTGGATGGCGCTGAAGTCGCATCCGAATTCAGCCCACTGACCATGTTGTTTCCCGAACCGGGATTCGTCGAGCGGGACCCACTGGCCATGTGGGAGGCTACCTGTCTGGCGATCCAATCGATCATACAAAAAACAGGCATCAGCAATCAGGACATCGCAGCTGTCAGCGCCACGGGCTATGGCAGTGGCATATTTTGTGTTGATGGCACGGGTTCACCCACATACAACGGCATTATTTCAACTGATAGTCGCGGCCAAGGAATCAGCGATGAGTGGGAGGCCGCAGGACTAGTACCGACCGCCCGCAAAACAATGGCATCAGAACCCGGCTGGCCAGGCCAAACGCTGACGCTACTAAGCTGGCTACAAAAACATCGTCCGCACGTAGTGACAAACACAACGACCATATTGGCCTGCAAGGACTATACGAAACTGCGTTTAACCGGACGCCTGTCAACCGATGTGACCGATGCAGCGGTGGGTGGGTTGCTCAATATTCATACCGGCGTTTACGCCACCGAGTTGCTGGTCCAGCTGGGCCTTGAACAATGGGTAGACAAATTGCCCGAGTTGTTGCAACCACACACTATAGCGGGTGAAGTCACTGCTGAGGCCGCCAACCAGACTGGCTTGGCAGCGGGCACTCCCGTGGTCACCGGTGCCATAGATATCGTGTGTTCGTGTGTGGCCTCGGGGGTAGTCGATAGCACAAAGCTGTCTATTGTTGCCGGTACGTGGAGTATCAACAATGCGATTCGACATGAGCATCCGCAAACCGACACGGTGCCATTGTTTCAGATGCCCTTCCTGCTTGATCAAACGTTTCTGGCTTGCGAAGCTAGCCCCACATCAGCCAGCAACTTAGAATGGTGTTGTAATCATGTCTTTGATGCCGAACGGGCAGCAGCAGCGGCCACTGGTGAGAGTGTTTATGAGCGCTGTGGGCACATGGTTGCATCCCGACATAACGACCCACCGGATATGCTGTTTCTACCCTACCTGTTCGGCACCTCACGTAACGAAATGGCAGGCTTTGTTGGGCTGAAAGCACAGCACGAGCGAGCAGACATGGTCTATGCCGTTTACGAAGGTATTGTCTATGAACACAAGCGAAACATCGATAGGCTGCTTGCTGCTTCGAACGATTCCGCTCCGACGTGTATAAGGCTCTCCGGAGGTGCAGCGCGCAGTACTATTTGGCCTCAGCTGTTTGCCGATGTTCTTGGTATTCCAGTGGAAATTGCCGCCGGCTCTGAATTCGGTGCGCTGGGCACTAGCATTTGCGCAGCGGTTGGAATTGGCCTTTACGCCAACTATCACGAAGCGGTTAATCAAATGGTCAGCGTTAGCAAACGCTATGAGCCAGACACCACTTTCACCGAGCTTCATGAGCAACGCTTTGAGCGTTTTATTCGAGTCGGCAGCGTATTAGCCGACAGCTGGCCCGACCCTTAGCATCTTCCCTTGGCTAACCATAACATCACTCCTAGTATCACGCCTGAGTTCACGCCATATATCGTTGACCTATATCGTTGACCTATGTCGTTGACCTATGTCAAGACAGATCGGGGGAGATCTTCCAGTCGCGTAATTTGTAAACGGTGCCTGGCCTGGGCCGGTCTTCGCCCCCTTCACGCATTCGGCGTTTGAAGGAATGAATCGGCGTTGCGCGGTCATCGATGAGCACCTCCACCACCGAAGGGCCTTGATAAGCAAAAGCTTCATCTAATGCTTTACCGATGTCCTGCGGCTTTTCAACTAATATCCCTTTTAAACCCAACGCTTGAGCAGCGGCGGCATAGCCTGGGTTGACATTGTCATCCTGTAGCACGGCGGACTGGGTATTTTTACTGAAAAATAGCTCTTGCCACAGCTGAATCCAGCCGAGCCTGCCATTGTTGATAACCACGTTAACAACATGCTGGTGATTCTGCGCCATCGTGGTCAGTTCACCGATCGTGTAAGAGAAAGCGCCGTCACCTGCGACTGTGATGATACGCGCCTCCGTTTTGGCTGCAGCAACTCCAATAGCGCCTGGTACCGAATAACCCAAGCCGCCCTGCCCGCGGGCAAAAACAAACTGCCGACCCGGTTTAGTTGCAGGAATATAGCCAGCAATCCAACCAGCGGCAAACGAGGCATCTGACACAATGATGTCGTCCTCGTTAAGTCGCAGACGAATCTCGTTCATAACGCGAGGTGGTGAGATCGGGACAGAATCAGAGGCAATCTCACTGGCTTTCTGCAGTTCACCTTCGGCCTTTATCTCAGCTATTCGCTGATCCCACTCCGGGTGTGTGCCAGCCAGACTCTCGCCCAAGGCAGTATCAACGGCACTGATCGTTTCGCGTACATCACCCAGCAGAGCAACGGTAGGACGAAACGTTCTGCCATGCTCTAGTGGGTCTATATCAATAGTGATAGTTGCCTGTGTTGGTGTTGGCAACGTCCAGTTCATTCCGGTGTTCTGGCTGACTTTGGAGCCACACCAGATGATCAGATCTGCCTCCTTTATTAGCTCTATCGCTGCCCAAGATCCTAACGGATTCAACACACCAGCTGCGTAGTCACGGGTTTCGGGTACCGAGCCTTTGCCGGAGAGACTGCTAACGGCCAACCCGCCAAGGCGATCAGCAAACGCCGTGACAGCGTCGGCAGCTGAAGAACCATGCACACCGCCACCGCATACAATTGCAGGTTTTTTTGCCTGACGAATCAAACGGGCCGCATCAGCTATATCCTTGGCAGGCGGCATAGAGCGCAACAGCGGTGTCGCCACTGCACGATTATCGATCATGATGGGTAATTGCTTTTCATCCCAATCTGCATCAAAAATATCATGCGGAATAATCAGTGCAACCGGACCGGGTCTTGGTGATGTGGCGACACGAAACGCTTTTCTAATTAGCTCAGGCAGGGCTTCCACTGAAGGCACCAGCCATGCATCTTTCGAGCAGCTTTTAAAAAAAGAGAGTTGATCAAAGCCCTGAGACGCAATGCCCTTGTCCTGCAATGGCAACCAATCCACCGGCATATCGCCAACGATACCAATCATGGGTATTGACGCATTTAGCGCCTCAATAAAACCTGCCGGTAGCAGATTAGCGCCCGGACCCACAGTCACATCACAAACACCTGGCTTGCCGGTGACGCGGGCGTATCCGTCAGCAGCATAAGCCGCATTGCGCTCATCGCGCATCAGCACATGGCGAATGCGATTGTTGCGACGAGAAATGCCATCATGCAACGCCGCAGTTTGTCCACCTGGCATACCGAATACGACTTCAACTTCGTACTGCGCCAGCATCTCTGCCACTAGGTCACCAATGTGTGCCATTTAGTCTTCTCTTAGGGAATGAATTGGGTGCTCGTCTGCGTACAAATATACTAGGTGGTCATCGTGATAGTTGTCAATTTCACTGAGATCGTGCGTCTGTGTCTACACTCATTTGTGGGTACGCTCTGCAATAGTAGCTTCCGACATTGACAATATTTCAAGATAACTGTTGATGTCCCAGGCGGCGCGACCAATAAAAAGACCATCGACATAGGGGCATTGCATCAATGCCACGCAATTTTCCTGACTGACAGACCCACCGTATAAACACGGAACCTGCCGACCGAGTATCGATATCGCCACGTCACGTATAGTTTTGTGCCGCGCATCTGTGTATTCAGGCGTTGCCGGAACACCCTTAGTACCAATGGCCCAGAACGGCTCGTAAGCCAACAACAGTGGAGATTGTTTCTGCTGATCAGACAAACCACCCAATGCAATGGTCAGCTGTCGTTGAAGTACCGCATCGGCCTGGTTGTTGTCTCGTTCGTCCAACGTTTCACCGATGCAAATTAATGGCATGAGGTTGTGCCGGATAGCCGCTTCGGTTTTCAGCGCCACCGCCGCGTCCGTTTCAGCAAAGTGTAATCGCCTCTCTGAGTGACCCAGTTCCACTATATCTAGATGACAGTCAGTGAGCATTGCCGGAGAGATTTCACCGGTCCAAGCACCCTCTTCTGCCCAATGCATATTCTGCGCACCCACCAATATCCTCTCATTCGCCATACGCTCCTTAACCTGACGTACAGAGGTGAACGGCGGAATGACAAACAATTGGATCCGTTTGTCCAGAGTAGTTGTGCCCTGAACTAGCAGGTCACTGTAGGCCAGCGACTGAGCCAATGTTTTGTTCATTTTCCAGCCTGTGCCAATCCAGAACTGTGTTGAATTCTCTATTACTGTTGTATCCATTTGCACAGCCTATGACAAAACACTTGCTATTGTCTTGCTAAGATTCAATGATGCATTAAATATTTGCCAAAATTTGCATGTCAGCAAGAGATCAGTATGAACACTGCAGCAGAGAATGAAACACTAAGCGCCTACCCGCCCTTGGCGCAAGTTCGACAAACGTTGCGAGTGAAGTGGTACAGGAGTCCAATCAGTCATGATCGCTTACGTGAGTTATCCACACGCACCGACAGTCAAGGATGGATACAAGCAGGCGGGCACGTTGCAATATTTTTAATCACGGGCACATTGAGTGTTACCTTTTGGGTATTAGAGGCGTGGTGGTTATTCGCATTCACCTTGTGGTGTCACGGTTTTTGTGCCACGTTTTTCAAAGGAACTGCCGCCCATGAACTCGGGCACGGTACCGTATTCAACACGAAATGGTTAAACAGAGTGTTTTTGTATGTCGTGTGTTTGATCAGTTGGTGGGACCCATTTGATTATTCGACCAGTCACACTTATCATCACCGGTATACGACATATCCACGTGCCGATAGAGAAAATTTACTACCGATTCAGCCGTCATTACATCCCTGGCTACTGTTGCAGTTATTCACGCTCAATTTATTCGTGAAACCGGGGCGAAATTTTAGCAAGGGTGGGTTCTTCTGGACAATTTACTTAACACTACGAACAGCATTGAATTTACCCCATGCTCACGTTGATATACCTAGCCAAGAATGGATAAAGGTTTTGCGTGAAGATCAACCTCTGGCTTTTCGTCAATCGATTCTGTTCTCCCGCACGTTACTGCTTTTGCATGGTTTCATAGCATTACTCGCTATTGCCACCGGTTGGTGGGTATTGCCATTAGTCCTAACGATACCTTCGTATATTGCAAATTGCGGGAGCTATTTTGTCGGTATAACGCAGCATTGTGGCCTACAAGAGAATGTATCCGATTTTCGAAAAAATACACGATCCATTCGAATAAACCCCGTACTTGAATTTTTTTACTGGCATATGAACTGGCATATCGAACACCATATGTACGCAGGCGTGCCTTGCTACAATTTGAAAAAGCTGGCAACTGAAATTTCTGAGGATATGCCCGTTCCGCGTACCTTGCTAGGTGCATGGCGGGAGATGCGGAAAACGTGGAGAATCCAACAAGGTGATCCACACTACCAATTTGATACGCCACTACCAGACACTGCGCAGTTAACAGTTATGCATACTGAAGCGCCTATTGCGCAATCAATAGGCGATCTAGCACCCAAAGGATGGCGCGTGTCTAATTAACTGTTAACGATACGATGGACGAGATGATGATGGCGGAGCGCAGTTATGCGATACTCCTCAGCTGAAACTATCGGATACTTCCTCTGATGATGTCTCGTCGAGTTGATTACCTACCGTTGGCACAGGCACCTTTGCAAAACCTGTATTACGCTTACTGGCCTTCACACCGTTAGTCGGCGATTCATCCAAATCAACATCGACTCGAATGGTTTCGGCATCGAGTAGATGCAGATCCTGCACTAGCGCTAATCCTGCTTGACGAACAAGGTTCTCCCGCTCTTCAAGCGATAAACGGTAAGCTTGGTTTAACTGTCCAGGCTGTTCGGCCAGGGCCTGCCAGTCAGAATCTATCTGACTGTGCCTGGGTTCTTGCAATTGCACCGCGATATAAAAAATCTGTTCCAGAGCGCCAGCCTCTTTCGACCCTTCAGCCCAGTTAATCACCAGTGACTCTATTTGCCTAAGACGCTGATCCCCGATTTCATTGGCAGCACCGTACTGACAATCCAGGACTTGAATCGCTAATCGGCTACTCAACAATTTTGGACTTGCCCATTCATGCCCATCTATGCGCATGTTCGATTCCCGAGCAAGGGTCAGTAAGCGGCTTGGGTCAGTTGATCGAAACCACTCGTGCACTGCCACGGCATAGGCAATGTCTCGGCTGTGAAGTGTTAACACAACCTTGTCGTCATCCCAAAGATCACGATGAATATTTAATAGTCGTTTGGCCGTTGCACGAACGCGAAGCGCATGCTTGTAACACTCCGTGGGGACCCGGCACTGGAGCAGGCGCCAAATGGTCTTATCACTGCTAGGCACAAGTGGCTTGTTGGCTGGCGAACTGCGGTATGTTTTGGCGCGACTCAGTGCATTGTGCAGTTCTTCATCTTTTGCCAATGCGCTGAAGAACCGATGTTTTGCCCAACCAGCTTCATCACGTAGCAGTGGCTGCTGTAAACACTGATCTATACCCACCCAGCGTTCAACTTCCGGACACCAACGCAGTATATTGATTAACGCATTTTTCCATCCGGCAAATAGAATTTCATCAACACTGGAACTGCTGGAGACACCCTTTATGTTAGCTTGCCGAAAAGCCTCAACAACAACGGCGGCATTGTAAGCTACGCTACGGTTGTCCGTATGATCGATAGCATTTAGAAAACCTTGCAATAAAAAGGCGTTCTGCTTTTGCACAGTATCACTTGCGCAGGCAACCGCTCTACTGATATGTTCTCTTGCGATCTTAAGCTGCGGTGGATGCGCTTCTAATTGTTCGACAAGTTCCAACAACGCAAGACTGATATAAGCACCCGAATGCTCATAGGCTATCCCGCTCTCGATAGCCCAGCGTTTGTGTCGCTCCAGAAGCCCCCTCGCTTCGCAGGTTTGTGAGTTGATTACTCCTCTATGCATTGAAAGCAAAAACAGACCAAGCCGTCGATCAGTCATCATGTCCACCAAGTCACTAACATCGTGACGATGGTTGTTCATTCGGCGAAAAGCCCACTGAGCCAGTTGTGGTTCCACCTCTATCGATTGGAAAAGTTGCCCCAATACAGTCTAAGCCCGTGAACGGGGCTCCTCTAAATTCTGATCCTCCTCCGGACTGACGGCTGCCAGGCCCATCACCCGCTCAATATGAAATTGGGCTTCGATGGAGAGATTGTGCGACCTGACATGGTAGCCGGACTGTTGGGCCTTGATTGCATCGTCTACCAGTTTCTCTGCCAGTTGCGCTGAGGCGGCGGCAAGCAACCAGCGTGAGTCGGCCTCGCCACGCGCAGATTCGGCATGTCGTAATGCATCAAATAGCAGCCGGCGTGACTCTTTCGGGTCGTTGTCACCAGACCACTCAGCCAGTTCAAGATTAACCCAACCTCTTAACGTCTCACAAAGACGAATATGATGTCGAATTAGATTCGGCTCAGGCAGATCTCGTCGGACCAGTGCTGATGAATGCTCGGTGGTCGGTGCGGCCAAACGTTTATTGTGCAAATTCTGCGACAATTCAGTCAGTCGTTTGAGCGCTTGTTTAAAGTATTTGGTCGGATCTGCTGAGCTGACTTTCTCGGATCTACGTTCATTAGCCAGTCGCGTCATTTGACCGAGGCGGTAGAGACAATTAGCCAGAATTAATAAGTCTTCGTGATCGACAAGTTTAAACACTGCGCTGTGTTTCTTATGTGCAAGAAGCTGAGTGAATAGTCGAATGGCTCGTCGATAGTGACGTCGAGCCTCTGGATAGGCAAGCGCCTCCTCTGCCAACTCAGCGGCCACACGTTCAGCATCGGCAGCATGACGTGGTTCATTGGCTCGGGCCCAATGAGCTGCAGCAGCACGTGCGTTTCGATAATTATCATCAAGCGATTGTCCGGAGTCGTTCGCTATAGGATTGAGAAAGTACTGGGCTAAGCGTCTGTTACATCGTAACGTTTCGGCATCATCCAGCTGATTATCAAGATGCGTCATTAGATCGATCTGCGCCAGGTTGATCATACGTTCATTGTCTGCACTGCGATGACACACAATGACCGAACCATCTGGATCAATCCGTTTGAGTTGATCCCAGCACACATCGGCATCGCTACGCCAGCGTTCAATTGCCTCAGTGCCTGGTTGTTGTCCATCAATTGACTCAGGAGGATGCGCGGCGGCGTACGCGGCTGAAAATGGAAACCTTCTACCGATCAGTGAACCTGCCTCAATGATTGAGCGGAATCGTACGGGGATGAACTCCTCTACCATATGGTCCAACAGCCGGTCGCGACTTGGCACGACAATCGGCTCATCAGGTCGGCTTGGCACCCATGTCACCACGTTGTTTTCGGGTGAGTGATTCTGAGCTTTTGAAACAGGCATGGCCTGGGGTTCAACCAAGTGTCCGTTATCAACCAAATACCACAACGCTGATAACGCGTAGTAAGGGTTAGAGTCTTCAAATGTGTCGCTGACACCCTCACCCAGTTGCACACTATGTCGATCAAGCCAACGCTGAATGATGGCACCGGGTTCTCCCCATATCGTGGCATCGTGTAGTGAAATAGACTCAAATTTCGCAAACGAACTCTTATCAACGTCCAGAGCACGTGCAGCGCTTTGCTCTGCCGATTCCGGTTCTGTGCTATCACGGACAGCGGAAGTTGCAATAACCAAACTAACTCGCTTGGGTGACGCACGCAGTAGTCGGCATAGCAGGTCCTTTGAACTACCGTCAACCGACTCAACATTATCAACGATCAAGGTCAAGGGGCGCTGAGTCTTCGCAACGAATTGCGCAATGACACTCAAGCTTTGACTCACTAGACGCTCAGGTGGAAAAGGTGCCCATCGGTCTCTTGGTCGCCGGGCGGCATCGAGAATTTTCTGATCGCTATCATCATCACCAAGCGGCAGCAACAATGCCGGGCGCAATACCTGCCGAGCAAGTAGATCCGGACCGAATTCAAGCACGGCGTTAACAAGAGCGGGGCCGAATACCGAACGGTCCTCGGGTGGTTGTTCCTGTAGCAACTCACAGAGACTGTCGATCCAGGATGCAATCACCCCGTGTGTACGACGGCTTCTAGAACCTAAATCGATGCCGCATGCGGCGACCAGTCCGTCTTGCTCTTTGACCGCATCAGCAATGCGTTGCAGCAACGCACCACGACCGGACCCAGATGCTCCTGATACAACAACAGACCGGCCTTTAAGCAGCTCATTGATAAGTTCAGTACATCGCTCTGGCAGAATATTTGACAGTTCACGACCAAGCCCTCCAGGCAATCGCTCACCAAATGCACCCAAATTTCGCAGTGCTTTTTCGATCTTGTGCAGATCAAACCCCGCCAGATCACTGCTCACCTTAACCGCTTGTTGATGAAAAGCATCGGGTAGATCACCGAGTCTGTCCTTTAGCTTATCCGGATCACCAACAAGCACTGGCAATACTGGATTTCCAGCCTCAATTGCCCCGAGAAGCTCATCC
>CALKXZ010000230.1 GCA_938003775.1 uncultured Granulosicoccus sp.
ATTACGTCAATCAAAGATGGTTAGTAATTTCGCGTACGTAGCTAGCCATAAATCGTGCAGCATCGGCACCGTCCACAACACGATGATCGTAGGTCAGGTCGAGAGGGCACATGAGCCTTGGAATGAATTCTGTTCCATTCCATACAGGTTGCATGGACGCACGGGTAATGCCCAGTATGGCCACTTCTGGCGGGTTAACGATGGGTGTGAACGCGGTTCCTCCAATACCACCTAAACTAGAGATGGTCATGCTGGCGCCTTGCATCTCGTCCGGTTTGAGTTTTTTGGCGCGTGCACGCGTACTCATATCGGTCATTTCCGTGGCTAGTTCGAAGATACTTTTCTTATCCACATCACGAAAGACTGGTACCACCAGTCCATTGGGCGTATCGACGGCAATACCAATGTGGTAATAGCGTTTATAGATTAATGCTTCGCCATCGGCAGACAAGGAACTGTTGAGCTTGGGAAACATTTTGAGGCATCTGACCAGCGTTTTCATGTGAAACGCAAGACCTGTGACCCTGGGTTCACCTTCGGCAGCTTCTGCCTTGAGCTGCTTACGGAAAGCTTCCATCTCGGTTACATCGGCTGAATCATGATGCGTCACCATAGGCAGGTTTAACCAAGCCCGATGCAGATTAGTGGCCGTCAGCTTATTGATACGCCCTTGTTCTACGCGTTCAATTTCCCCGAACTTTGTAAAATCGATTTCCGGTATTGGGGGTATGCCAGAACCACCACCAACGACGTTACTACGACGGCTTCCATAGCTGGAGTTCACGGCTTCCATCGATTGCTTGATGAAGGCCATTACATCGGTTTGCACAATGCGGCCCTTGGGACCGGTACCAGTGATCAGTGACAGATCTGCACCGTGATCTCTGGCATAACGTCGCACACCAGGACTGGCGTGTGCCTTGCGCATATTCTCATCGGACAAGTGGGCAGTCGGGGAGGTTGCTGGGCTACTGGCTGCAGCCGGTTTTGCCGCCGAGGGCGCCGGTTTGTCTGTTGACGCAGAACCGGTAGCCACAGGGGTGTCTTTGGGCGTTTTAGGTTCAGCCTCTGCTGCTTCTGTTGTCTTAGGTGGCGAGGCGACTGCGTCTGATGGTGCTTTGTCAGGTTCTGGTTTGTCTGTTGGGCCAACTCCTGCATTAGTAGGGGTTATGCGACCAATGACATCTCCTGTGTTGACGTTGTCCCCGATGGAAATGCTCAGCGACTCGATAATACCTGCATCCATTGAAGGCACTTCCATGCTGGCTTTATCGCTTTCCAAGGTTAACAATGAATCATCAATACCGACCGTATCGCCAACCGATACCAGTAGTTCAATGACTTCTACGTCCTCTGCATCACCGATGTCAGGTATGACAATATCGACACTGGCTGCGTTATCCGATGTGTTCATGGTCACCCCCCTTAAGCCGTCGCCGGATTTGGCTTGTCTGGATCAATGCCATACTGCTGCACAGCCTTGGCCACGGTGACCTTGTCTAGTTTGCCGTCAATTGACAGTGCATGCAGTGCAGCGATCGTCACATAGCGTCGATCAACTTCAAAGAATTCACGCAGTTTTTCGCGAGTGTCTGAGCGCCCAAAACCGTCAGTACCCAGTGCAGTGAAGGTTGCAGGTACATATTCTCGCACCTGGTCAGAATAGGTTTTCATGTAATCGGTTGAACTGATTACCGGTGAATTATCGTCACCCAGTACCTGCGTTATGTAAGGTACACGCGGTTCATCGTTGGGGTGCAACATGTTCCACCGTTCCACTTCTAAGCCATCTCTGGCCAGCTCGTTAAAGCTTGTGACACTGTAGATTTCAGCGCCAATGTTCCACTCTTTTTCCAGTATCTCAGCAGCAAACATAACCTCTCTTAGGATGGTGCCACCACCGAGCAGCCGGACACGGTTGTCGAATTTGCTGGCAGCGCTGGCGTTACCATCGGCCACTTCACGTAAACGGTAGATACCCTTGACGATGCCTTCTTCGGCACCCTTGGGCATAGCGGGGTGCAAATAGTTTTCGTTCATGGCGGTGATATAGAAGTACACACTTTCTCGATTGGTCAGCATGCGGGTCATACCATGATGGATGATGACGGCCATTTCATAGCTGAAGCACGGGTCGTAGCTGATGCAGTTGGGTATCGTATTGGCCAGCACCAGCGAATGCCCGTCCTCGTGCTGTAGGCCTTCACCATTGAGTGTGGTGCGACCAGCGGTCCCGCCTATCATGAATCCGCAGGCGCGCATGTCGCCAGCGAGCCAGGCCAGGTCACCAATACGCTGGAAACCGAACATGGAGTAATAGATGTAGAACGGCAACATATTCACGCCGTGGGTGGAGTAGGAAGTGGCGGCAGCCAGCCAACTGGCCATAGCGCCAGCTTCTGTAATGCCCTCTTCGAGAATCTGACCAGATTTATCCTCTTTGTAGTACATGATCTGGTCTCGATCCTGAGGCTCGTACAACTGGCCGACCGATGAGTAGATGCCCAGTTGACGAAACATGCCTTCCATGCCAAATGTTCTCGCTTCATCCGGCACGATAGGCACGATGTTCTTACCGATTTTCTTGTCGCGTGTCAGGATCGTCAGCAGGCGCACGAATGCCATCGTAGTGGAAATTTCACGATCGCCCGAGCCATCAAGTAAGGCCTGGAAAGTACTTAACGGTGGTACTTCCAGCGGCGCTGCAAATTTCTTTCGCTGCGGTATGTAACCGCCCAACGCTTTGCGTCTTTCCTGCAGGTACTTAATTTCAGGGCTCTCTGGATCGGGCAAAATGTATTCGTAGTTTTTGACCTGTTCATCAGTGAGATCCAAACCGAAACGATCCCGCATTTTGAGCAACGAGTCCTGATCCATCTTCTTTTGCTGGTGAGTCGCGTTTGTACCTTCACCCGATTCACCCAGGCCATAGCCCTTAACCGTTTTGGCTAGAATCAGCGTCGGTTGACCCTTGTGTTCGACAGCCTGCTTGTAAGCGGCGAACAGTTTATGCGGATCGTGACCACCGCGATTAAGCCGCCAGATGTCCTCATCGGTCAGGTTGGCAACCAGTGCTTTGGTTTCTGGGTACTTGCCGAAAAAATGTTCGCGGGTATAAGCACCGCCTTTGGCTTTGCAGTTCTGATATTCGCCATCGACCGTCTCCATCATCAGTTGCATCAGTTTGCCGGACTTGTCTTTGGCCAGCAGTGGGTCCCAGTAAGAGCCCCAAATAACCTTTATCACGTTCCACCCAGCGCCGCGGAACACCGCTTCGAGTTCCTGGATAATTTTGCTGTTGCCCCGTACCGGACCATCCAGGCGTTGCAAATTGCAATTGATGACAAAATTCAGGTTGTCCAGCTTTTCACGCCCGGCCAGTGATATGGCACCCAGTGATTCAGGTTCATCCATTTCTCCATCGCCCAGAAAAGCCCATATCTGACGATTATCCGTGCGCGCCAGGCTCCGATCCTGCAAATACTTCATGAATCTGGCCTGGTAGATAGACGTTAAAGAACACCAGCCCATGGAGACCGTGGGAAACTGCCAATATTCAGGCATGAGCCACGGGTGCGGATACGATGACAAGCCATCACCATCAACTTCGCGGCGGAATTTGTCCAAGTCATCCGTACTGAGTCGCCCTTCGAGGAACGAACGGGCATAGATGCCTGGGGAGGAGTGGCCCTGCATCATGATCAGATCGCCACCGTGTTCGGGCGTAGGGGCATGAAAAAAGTGATTGAAGCCGACGTCGTAGAGTGTGGCTGCAGAGGCAAAGCTGGCCAGGTGACCACCCAGACCTGAATCGTCGCGCTGAGCTCTGAGCACCATCACGGTTGCGTTCCAGCGGATCATAGAGCGCAGACGATGTTCCAATTCATGGTCGCCTGGGCTTTTGGCCTCCAGATGCAGCGGTATTGTATTAACGTACGCGGTACTGGCGTTGTAGGGTAGGTTAGCGCCCGAGCGGCGCGCCTTGTCGATCAATCGTTCGAGCAGGAAATGAGCACGATGGGGGCCCTCCTGGTCGATAACGGCTTCAAGGGCATCGAGCCATTCCTGGGTCTCGATCTCGTCTGCATCAACTGTCGGGTTAGTAGCCATGTTGTTTTATGTTGTCGTTCCGTGTTCGGTGAAGCGATGCGTCATGGTACCTGCTTGAACAATATTGCGGTTACCCGTGGCGCCACAGCTGATACCGTAGAGTGTGCCGTCATGTCAGGGCTCAGGTCTATACAGATCAGTTTTTTGCAAACTCTGCGCAATGATATAACCTGTTTCGCGATAAACTGATTCCAAGTTGGCCCTTTCAGGTGAGGGCGTTGTGCTGATCTTTTCGGCGATTGATTCCGATCCAGCTTATGGCTTTATGTGACCTTTCCCGTCAAACTTTTGTTCAGTATTTCGGAGGCCTCTACGAGCGCTCTGGTTGGGTCATCGAACGCGCTTACGATGCGGGGTTGACGCCTGCGCATGACAATCCAGAATTACTCAGCCGCGCCTTTCAGAAATCAGTGGCGAATGCATCCGAGGCCGAAAAGTTGGCGCTGGTTCGCTCTCATCCAGAGTTGGTGAGTGCTGATGCGCTGAGCCTAACCCAGGAATCATCGGCTGAACAAGCCAGCGCGGGCCTGGATACGTGTAGCGAAACGCAATTCACCCGTTTTAACGAGCTTAACGCCGCTTATCGAGACAAGTTTGGGTTTCCATTTGTCATGTCAGTCCACGGCAGTAGTTGCTCGGAGGTATTACACGCGATCGAACAACGCTTGTCGAATCCGGCCAAAATTGAATTCAACATGGCCATATTTGAGATAAACAAGATTGCTCGACTTCGGCTGGATGCACGGCTAGGCAGACACCGCGAGGCTGATCAAGAAATTGATAACGCCGATGCCAATGAACCGGGTATGTGGGAAGAACAGCTGCGTGATCCGAACTACTTTCCTGGTGTCTTAAAGGGGTTGCCGCTGGGTATTCAGCATGTGTTGGCCATGTTCGTCAGTAACGTTACACCTGCCATTATTATTGCCGGTGCGGTCGGCTTCGGTTTTGGGTCGGACGATACCACTAGCATGATCTACATGATCCAGATGTCGCTGTTTTTTGCAGGCATTGCCACATTGATTCAAACCGTAGGATTAGGGCCCGTGGGTGCCCGGCTGCCTGTTGTGCAAGGCACCAGTTTTGCGTTCATTCCAGTGATGATTCCAATCGCCAAGCTCTACGGTATGGCAGCGTTGATGGGCGGAATCATCATTGGTGGCATATTTCACTTTTTGCTCGGCACCGTGATTGGTCGCATCCGCCACTGGCTGCCACCACTGATTACCGGACTGGTGGTGTTGATGATCGGTCTGGCGTTGGTCAAGGTGGGTATTCAGTACGCCGCTGGCGGTGTACCGCTGATAGGTCAGCCTGCCTACGGTGGACTCGCCCATTGGACGCTGGCGCTCGTGGTCATAGTTGTGACGCTGGGTTTGAAATTTTTTACCACAGGCATGCTATCCATCTCCGCGGTATTGCTCGGGTTACTGACGGGGTATCTGGTGGCCTGGCTGCTGGGCATGGTCAGTTTTGCGGGGGTTGAACGTGCAGCTTGGTTTGCATTGCCAGACCCAAGACATTTCGGCTTTGAGGTTAATACGGCTGCGATCATTGGTATGTGCCTGATGAGCCTGGTGTCTGCCATTGAAACTGTGGGCGATATTTCGGGCATTACCAAGGGCGGTGCGGGTCGTGAAGCAACTGATAAAGAGGTGGCAGGTGGCACGATGGCAGATGGTCTTGGAACGGCAATATCGGGTGTTTTTGGTGCGCTACCCAATACCTCATTCAGTCAAAATGTCGGGCTGATCTCCATGACGGGTGTCATGAGTCGTCACGTGGTAACGCTGGGTGCCGTGTTCTTGATCATCTGTGGTCTGATCCCTAAGGTGGGTGCCGTGATCCAGACTATGCCCATATCCGTTCTCGGTGGTGGTGTTATGGTCATGTTCGGTATGGTGGCTGCTGCCGGTATGAGGATGCTGTCAGAGGTCAATTGGAATCGGCGAAATAGGCTGATTTTTGCCATTGCTTTGTCCGTGGGTCTGGGTTTACAACTGGAGCCCGGTGCCTTGGAACACCTACCTGACACGTTCGAGGTACTAATGACAACTGGCTTGCTGCCTGCGGCGTTAATCGCCATCGTGCTGAATCTGGTGATACCGCAGGACGAATCAGCTGAAGATTAAAGTGGGTTATTCATAGCGTTAGCTATGAGCCTGCGTGGCCGTGCAGGCTTATAGGCCTCCCGGGATCGTCAGTGGCTGGGTTCGCCGATTAATTTGCCATCGGTGACACCGATGAGCTGGGTAGGCAATATCTGATTGGCTAACTCGTGCTGGCTATCAGTTGTCACCCTAAGATAATTGGGTGTGTAACCGTTATAGCGCCAAAATTGAACGCCGTTTTCATCGGTTTGTTCACGACCGCGCTCCCACAGCACATTGACCGTGCTTCCAACCGCTTTGACCAATTGATCGTTTTTCAGCTGCTCTGCCAATTGGTGTAGCTCACGACTGCGCTGCTGGCGTACCGGAACCGGTACCGGGTCCGGTAGTGTGGCCGCCTTGGTTCCTTCACGTTCGGAGTAGGTGAACGCGTGAATGTGGCCGAATGCTTGAGTGCTGATAAAGTCCAGCGATTCCTGCCATTCCTGTTCGCTCTCACCGGGAAATCCGGCAATGATGTCCGTGGTGACGTTGAATTGTGGGACGGCCTCCCGCAACGCGTGGGTCAGAGCGTCGAAATCGGCCGTTTTACAACGCCGTGCCATACGTCGTAACACCGTGTCGCTGCCACTTTGCAGCGGCAGGTGCATATGCGGTAACACGCGTGGATTGGCAAAGAGCATCAGAAAATCAGGCGACAGATCCCATGGTTCTACTGAGGCAAAACGAATTCTGGGAATATCGGTGTCGGCCACCAGGGCCCGTACCAACGAGGCTAGATCTGTGTCTAGATCTGATCCGTAGCCACCGACGTGCACGCCAGTCAGCACAATTTCATGTATGCCCTCGCTCTGCAGACGGCGGACCTCGTCCACAATATCGGCAATACTGCGGCTGCGCTCTGCACCGCGTGCCACCGTGACGATACAGAACGTGCAGCGATAACGGCATCCATCCTGAATTTTAATGAACGCCCGATGACGATTGCGTGTAAACAGGGCGGAGGATGCCGGGGCAGTTGCTGCCTGGGGCATGTCCGGTTGTGAGAAAGTTGCTCGGGTCAGGGGTACCAGGTGATCTTTTCGGGTATTGGGTACTACCAGATCCACGCCCAATTGCGCCAGCGCCGTAGCGGGTTCCAATTCACTGTAGCAGCCACTCACGACCAGCTTTGCCTGTGGATTAACCCGTTGTAGCCGCTGTAGTTTCTGTCGCGATTTTCGCACTGCCTCTCGCGTTACCGCACAGCTATTCATCACCAGAACATCGGCATCCTGTGGTTCTGCTGTGATTTGGTCGCCTGCCTGCGTGAAAGCGGCCGCCCACTGCTCCAGTTCTGCCTCGTTCAGGCGGCAGCCCAGCGCGCTGAGATGAATGCGCAATGTTTAACCCCAGTGTTGCATCAAATAAAATGGAATAATAGCGATCTGGATTATCCATGAATTTGTCGTTTCATGGTCAGTGCAGCCTGGTAAACACCACAGGTGCTGTGGAAAATATTTTTTTCCAAGCTTCCTTCATTGTGGCGCCATTGCGTTTTCGCTACGATGTTCCCAAGTAACCCCTAATTGCTGTAAGACCCTAGTCACCGGAATTCACTTCATGTTTAGAGATTTTGAAAAGGCCCCCAGCAAGTCCTCTTATCAGCTTAAATTTATCCTGGCTGGCTTAGCGCTGATTGCCTTGATGGCCGCGTGGATTGCTCGCACCAATACGGGTCATGACTTGAAAAGCACGCAGCTGGAGCGTGATCGGGTGGCCAGTCTGCTCGATGAACGTAATACTGAACTGGATACTGCGGAGCGCAATATCCTGAACTTGCGCAGCGAACAAGTGGCGCTTGAAGAGGCGATAGCGCTCAGCGAAACTGAGTTGGCTGAACTGCGTAACCAGGTGTCCGATCTGGGCGCTGAGCAAACTGAAACGCAAGGCTTGCTGGCCGATGTCAATCAGACTAAGTCATCTCTGGACGAGCAGGTAGCGAGCCTGAGCATGCAGCTGGAGAGCGCTCAGAATCAACTGGCTGAAATGGAGGAGCAAAAGCAGGCAGCCGCTGTGGAATTACAAAGTGCGATCGCTGGCTTTGATGTGCAGACCGACGAACGCGTGGTCGAACTGCAGGCGCAAATTGAGGCGTTTGACCTTGAAGCAGACGAACGTGTTTTAGCGCTGAATGCTGAGATAGACAATTTAAACGCACAGATGCAGCAACAAAGCGCGCAAATGCAGGAACGTATTATCAGTCTTGAGTCGGTCAATGCCCAGGTTCAGAGCTTGCGTAGCAGTAGCTCGTCAGCCAGCGAAGAGCTGAAAAATGCGCAATCCAGTTACAACTCCCTGTTAGCGGTCTACGACACTGACACGGCACTGCTGAATGCTGAAATAGGGGAGATGGAAGCTCGTAAGGTGGCGTTGGAATCAGACATAAGCGTGCTGCGTGCTCGGGTAAGTGCGGTTGAAGATGACCTGATGTTCACCCGTAATAATCTGGCGAAAACAGAAACCACGCTGGTCGATACGCAAACCGCACTGGAAGACACAGAATTAGCACTGGCCGATGCACGTGATTCGTTGGCTTCAACCCAAGGTGAACTGGACACGCAGAATCAGGCATTGGCGTCCGTGCAGGTCGCACTTAGCGATACTCAAAATGACCTGCAAGCGCAGGTAGAGCAGAAGACTGCCGAGCTCAGTGCGCTCGATGCTCAGTTTGCAGATCTTGAGTATCAGTATCAGACAGCACAACAGGCTATCAGCGAACGTGATGCCGGTCTGGGTGATCTCAACGCACAAATTCAAATGCTAATGGCTTCATCCAACAGCATGGACTCTGAGCTGCAGGAGGCGCAGAACAGTAACACCCTATTGCAGAACGATTTTGATGCTGAGGTTGTCGCTCTGAATTCTGAAATTGGTGACCTGGAAGCGCAGAAGCAGGCGTTGCTGCAAGATGTTGATGCGCTCACAGACCAGAGTGCACAGTTGCAGAAGCAGAAAGGTCAGTTACAACT
The DNA here is from genome assembly GCA_938003775.1 of uncultured Granulosicoccus sp. Taxonomy (GTDB): domain Bacteria; phylum Pseudomonadota; class Gammaproteobacteria; order Granulosicoccales; family Granulosicoccaceae; genus Granulosicoccus. Next base: position 9,233 of record CALKXZ010000230.1, read on the forward strand.
GGCGTTGGGCGGTTTGCAGAATAGGCTGGACGACACACAGCTCGCCTCGGTTAAAAATGACGAGGCACGCATCTTTGAAATACAAGGTTTGCAGTCATTGGTAACTGAGCAGTCCACGGCCATGGGCGAGCAGATCGCAAGCCTTGAAACAAGCGTCGATGGACTACAAAACGAGCGTGATGCGTTAGTCAGCGAACGACAATCCCTACAATCACAGCTGGCATCACTGACCTCTGAAAAGGATGCGTTGACCAGCGTCCAGGTCAACCTGGAATCAGAGCGCAATACCGCCGCTGAGTCACTGGTAGCCCTGGAAGCCGAGGTTGCTGAATTGCAAGCAACTGTCGAACTTCAGAAGCCTGCCATTGCTCAGCTGCGGGCGCGCAGCGCATCGTTGGAAGAGGAATTAGTAACGGCCAAAGCAGCAGCCGAGGAACAGCAGGCCATGTTCGACGAAGAAGTGGCTGAATTGGAAGCCACTATTCAACTGCAGAAACCGGCACTGGCGGAGCTGCGTAATCGCGCAACTGACCTGGACTCACAACGCGCGCAGTTGGCCATCAGTGTCAGCACGCTTGAGGCGCAAATGGAAGAACAGCAGTCCACCCCTGAACCTGATGGCGCTGAACTAGCAGCCGTGCAGTCTGTGGCTGAGGAGTTGCAGGCAACCATCGATCTGCAGGTACCCGCAATAGCCGAGTTACGTCTTCGCAGCGCTTCTCTTGAAGAGCAATTGGCGAGCCGTACAGGCGAGATCAACACTCTGCAGCTAACTCTGTCAGATCAACAGGCAGAAATTGCCGAACTGACAGCGCGCGGCCCTGAACTTGATCAGCGTATCGCAGAACAGGATGAACTGATTGGCGAACTGCAAGCCACTATTGATTTGCAAGTACCGGCTATTGCTGAATTACGGGCCCGATCAACCGACTTGGATGAGCAACGGGCACAGATGGCAACACGCGTCAGTGAACTGGAAAACCAATTGGCTGAAGCTGAGTCCTTGGCGGCTAATGCCGATGAAATAGAGGTACTGCAGTCCCAGAAATCTGCGCTGCAAATGCGTGTGGGTGACATGCAGACATTACTCGAAACTAGTGTCAGCGCTACTGAAGGCGAAGTGGCTGCGCTGACGGCTACCAACGAGGAACTATCGGTCAGTGTGGATGAACTGCGCAGCGAGCGTGATGCCACGATTGAGCAACTCTCTGCACTGGAGACAGAACAAGCGGCACTGAATCAGCAGCTGGCGGCATTGGAGTCAAGCAGCGCCTCGGCGGACGATCAGATTGCGCTAGTGACAGGTGAGCGAGATGCCCTGCAAAGTGAGGTCGTGGAACTGGGTGCCATGGTCGGTGATCTTGAAGGTCAGCTGGCAGTGTCAGCAGACACTATCAGCGCTGATGCCAGCACCATTGAGTCATTGCAGAACGAATCCAGTACCGCACAGGTGCGCATCGGTGAACTGGAAACTGAGTTAAGTGCTCAGAGCGATGCTAAGGCCATGACTGAGCAACAGTTGGCTGACTCCAATACACAAAAGCAACAACTTCAGAGCGAACTGGATAATGTCAATGCGCAGGTCGCTGAATTGGAATCTCAATTGGCTGAATCGGTTGCATTAAAAAGTGATCTTGACACGCAGCTGGCTGATGCCAACACCCAACGTGCTGCGTTGGAATCACAAATTACTGAGGCGCTCACGCAGCAAGAGGCAATGCAAGCGCAGCTGGCCGAAAGTGCGGCGCAGCAAGAATCCTTGCAATCTCAACTAACCGACGCGACTGGCGCGCTGGATGACAGCGGTACAAAGATACAGTCGCTCATGGCAACGCTGGAGTCCGATACCGGTTCGCTTAATCAGCAAATTGCTGAATTGGAAGTCCAGAGCGCTGCACTGGCTGATGAAAAGGCAAACCTGGAAGCCAATGTTGCGTCATTAGATACAACCAATACCGAGCTGAATTCGCAGATCAATGAACTGGGGAATGCGAAACAGGATCTCGAATCTAGATTGGCGGATGCCGAAACAGCGTCCGCTGGATTGCGTGAAGAGCTTGCGCAGAGTGAAGCCAACGCCAGTGAGCAGTTGTCATTAGCAGAGAACTTGGCCAGTAAGCTTGCCGCGTTACAGGATGAATCTGCGCAGGGCGCATCCTCAGCGAAATCACTCAGAGAAGAACTGGAGCAGAAGCTGGTCTCTAATGGCATTGACAATGTACAGGTCACGGTACGTGACGATAACGGTGTGGTGGTCAACTTGCCGAGTCAAGCATTGTTCAATTCTGGTCGAGCACGACTCAGCGCCTCTGGTCGGGATCTAATGAACGGCGTGGCTTCGGCGCTGAAGGATCTGGACAAACAGATCGTTGTGGAAGGTCATACGGACAGTATCCCGGTAACCGGTGATTTGTTAGCGATATTTCCGAGCAACTGGGAGTTATCGGTTGCACGGGCCGCGAACACGGTCAACTTTCTTGAAAATCAGGGAGGGGTTGATGCGTCCCGGCTTTCTGCACTGGGCTACGGTCAACAGCGCCCGGTGGCACCAAACGACACCCGTGAAGGCCGGTCGTTGAATCGTCGTGTGGAGTTGGTTGTTCTGCCTTGAATACTGAATCGGGTACCGAAAACGTTATAGCTATCGAGACCGGGCCGGTATCTGACTCCGCAAACACGGCACAATTTGACAAGACCATCTGTGTGGCCATGACGGGTGCATCAGGCATTCAATACGCATTGCGGCTTATCGAGTGTCTGGTGCAAGCCAACTGCGAAGTTTACATACTGATGTCAAAGCCTGCGCGAATTGTCATGGGTATGGATACAGATCTCCCGGTACCCTCACGCAGTGCGCAAGTCCAGTCGCAGTTTACTGAGCGATACGGGGCGCGTCCTGGCCAACTGAAAGCCTTTGGCCAGGAGCAGTGGACGGCACCTGTGGCCAGCGGCTCGGGTGCACCGGATGCCATGGTGATTTGCCCTTGCACGACTGGCACATTGGCATCTGTGGCCGCCGGTACCTGCAACAATCTGTTGGAACGGGCAGCGGACGTCGTGATCAAAGAGGGGCGAAAACTCATTGTCATGCCGCGTGAAATGCCTTTCTCCATCATCCATCTGGAGAACATGTCGAGACTGGCTAGAGCCGGTGTCGTTATCATGCCGCCCAACCCAGCGTTCTATAACCTACCGAAGAGCGTCGAGGAAATTATCGATTTTGTGGTAGCCCGTGTGCTTGACCAGCTAGAGGTCAAGCAGACACTCATGCCGCGCTGGGGCATAGACGAAACCTGACTCATGGAACTGCCGCTATTTCCGTTATCAAGTGTCGTATTGCCAGATGGTCTTATGCCGCTACGTCTTTTCGAACGTCGATACATCGACATGGTCAAGGATTGTTTCAAAACGGGCAATGGGTTTGGCATTTGTCTCATTCGCGAAGGGTCCGAAACGGGTGGTTTTTCAGAACCCTATCCCTTGGGAACCAGTGTATCGATCATTGATTTTGATCAGGGGGCGGATGGTCTACTGCATATCACCGCCAAAGGCGAACAAGAATTCAAGATTCTCACCTATGCGTCCACTGATACGGGCCTGATAATCGGTACAGTTGAAGTTCTGCCGCCCAAGACACCGACCCCAATGCAACCGGAATACGAGCTACTGGCACAGAAACTGGATTTAATACTCAGTTATCTCGAAACCGATAGTCGCTACGATGAAAAACACCTGGACGATGCCGACTGGATTGCTCATCGGTTGCTCGAGGTATTACCGCTGACCAGCGAGGCCAAGTTTGAACTGTTGCAGTTGAGCACTAATCGAGAACGACTCAATGCGCTCAATGCATTGCAAATTGAGATTGCCGAACGATAAGCGACCAGTTGCCTTACCCTGCCGCACAAGCCGTGGGCGAGCCCGCACGGTTTTAGATTAACCTATCTGTTGACGTGTCAACCGGGCTATAAGTGCTTGTTGTAAATTTTAGAATTTCGCTGCTCGTTGTAACTGGCACGTCTGAGCGGTGGTAGCTCTTCGGGAGCTGATTCCACGTAGCCGCGTGCAACGAACCAGTGGCCGGTGTTGGTACTGAGAATTCTTGCCTGCGTGCAATGCTGATCACGGGCACGCTGTTCCAAATGAGTGAGCAACTGGTCGGCGCGACCTTGTCCGCGATAGTCGGGGTGTGTGGCAATACAGGCAATTTCAGCGGTGGCTGATTCGGGTTCCAAATACAAGGCGGCGCAAGCGACAACAAGGCCGTCGCGTTCACTAACAACAAAGTGTTCGATATCCAATTCGAGTTGTTCGCGGGAACGGCTGGCCAGAGTACCCGTAATTTGCAGCGGTGCGATGAGTTCGATGATACCGCCGACATCGGCGATGCTTGCCGAGCGAATATGCTCCCATCGTTCAGCTGTTATCAGTGTGCCGCTGCCATCACGGCTGTACATTTCCTGTAACAAAGCGTCTGGATCATCGCTGCGCAAAAGGTGCACTCGTTGCACACCCGCACGACAAGCCTTTATCGCCTGAGGCAGAATCTGCTCTAGCTCATCGGTCTTTCCGGCGGTGTTTTTCCAGGACTGTAAATGACGCTCTATACGATTAACACTGGCCTGTCGTACTT
>CALKXZ010000231.1 GCA_938003775.1 uncultured Granulosicoccus sp.
CGGATGAAGCGCTGATAATGTCCGAAGTTATTCCGCTAATACAAAGCCTTACTGATGTGCCGCTTTGTATTGATAGCTCGGTCATGGATGCGCTTGAATCGGGCCTTAAAGCCTATAAGGGCCGCCCTTTGCTCAATTCAATACTGACGATACAATACGAAAATTATCACATGTACATGACGCAAATAGTGCCTTGATGTAATCATCTTCTTTGACTAAAGCCCCGGGTTCTGCCGTTGTTGCGCTATGGCACCGCTAGCCAACTGGACAAGACGGTACGGCTGTATCGTCAACAATGCGATGCAGCCGGTGCTCTGAGCGTTGACTATCATCAATCGGCTCTTAATCATCAAGCACGGGACTACACCACCGATGCCCAACTGCGTGATGCGGAGAATCAGGGCGCAATGCATCATCAGGAACACCGTGGGTTCAGTGTGCACTGGGATGAACATGGTTGTCTGGCCATACGGGAACGCTTTACACCGGTATTGTTCAAGGTAACTATGTTCTAACAACATCCAAGCAATTGAGAAGACCAACTACCGCTAGGCATGTGGGGCCTTGGTACAGAGAGGATCAAACGCAAGACAGGCAACTAGTAAGACCTGTAGGACTGGAAAAACTATATGGTTGGCGACAGTATTTTGAGGTCTCAAATGATTAGTTTTAATTATCTCAAATTCGTAACCACTGCTCTAGATATCAGCAGTTATGACGGAGCTGCCCAACATCAATGGCGTGGAAAATATGGAGGCACTGTTACCGTGTAAATTGGTGCCAGAAGAAGCCAACAAGTGCTATACGCAATACCCAGCGACCTGAAAGTCACACACAAAAGGACAGAGCCCTATGCACCCTGCGTACATTAAACGTGCTGAAACATTTGCAGCTGAAATTGGAATTCAGTGCCCCATTTTGCTTGGACCGATGGCTGGCGCTTGCCCGGTAAGCTTGTCCGTCGCTGTTGCCAACGGAGGTGGTATGGGCGCTTGTGGCGCATTGTTGATGCCGCCCCAGGCGATCAAACAGTGGGCTGCTGACTTTCGTGCTCAGACAGAGGGTCCTTTTCAACTGAACCTGTGGATTCCCGATTCAGCGCCAGACAGGAACCCGGACCATGAAACAGAACTTCGCACTTTTTTGAAGGGTTGGGGGCCGGAGGTTAGTGTGAATGCGGCGGACGATACACCACCTGATTTTCATGCTCAATGCGAGGCACTTCTGGATATCGCACCGCCAGTGATTTCGTCCATCATGGGCGTATTTGATGCACCGTTCGTTGCGCGTATGAAGAACAAGGGTATCAAGTGGTTCGCAAATGTATCAACAGTGGCAGAAGCTGTGGCGGTTGAATCTGCTGGTGCTGATGTCATTGTTGCCAAGGGTTTTGAAGCGGGTGGGCATTCCGGTGCCTTCAAGCCTGAAGACGCTATGCGTTATGGCGTTGGATCATTAGCGTTAATTCCGGCTATTGCCAATACGGTTAGTTTGCCTATCGTTGCCGCTGGGGGAATAGCTGACGGGCGTACGGCGGCTGCGGCACTGATGCTTGGCGCATCTGCAGTGCAAATTGGAACAGGCTATTTGCGAGCAACCGAATCAACTATTGCCGGTGCCTGGTCAGAGGCGATTAGTACGGCGCGGCCCGAGGATACTATTGTCACTCAGGCGTTTTCCGGTCGGGCAGGGCGCAGTATTGCCACGGGCTACGCATTGGCTATGGAGCGAGGTGACTCGCCACAACCAGCGCCTTATCCAATTCAGCGTGGACTGACGCAAGCTATGCGGGCAGCGGCAGCAAAGGACAATAAAATTGATGGCATTCAGGCATGGGCTGGTCAGAGCGCCGGAATGGCCCAAGCGATATCAGCCACACAGATTACTCGCGATATCTGGCAAGCTGTACAAGATATTTAAAGACAGGCTGACATACCACCATCAACAAACAGCGTATGACCATTAACAAAACTGGATGCCGAAGAGGATAAAAAAATACAGGCACCGACCAGCTCCGGTAATTGACCCCAACGCCCCGTCGGTGTGCGTTTGGCAACCCACGCGCTGAATTCCTCGTCCGCTACTAATGCTGCGTTCAGTGGTGTATCAAAGTACCCCGGGGCAATGGCATTCGTCTGTATGCCATATTGGGCCCAATCGGTCGCCATACCTTTGGTAAGGTTAGCAACAGCACCCTTAGTGGCTGTGTAGGGCGCAATGCCAGGGCGCGCCAGCGATGTTTGAATAGAGGCAATATTAATTATTTTGCCTGACTGGCGCTTAATCATGTGGCGAGCTACCGCCTGGCCAACATGAAACACCGAGGCAACGTTGGTCTGCAGCAGCTTATCGAACATGGCTGGATCAAAATCCTCAAGCGGCGTGCGATGCTGCATGCCAGCGTTGTTAACCAGTATGTCTATGGGACCATTTGTTTTCTCGAATTCATTGACTGCCTTTGCACAGGATTGATGATCAGTGACATCAAAGGCGAGTTGATGAACACGCGCTGATTCAGCGGCTAGTGTGGCTGCGGCGTTTTCAAGTTTTTCAGTATCACGACCATTGAGCACAACAGTCGCACCAGCGCCAAGTAAACCTTGCGCCAGTGCATAGCCGATGCCTTGAGATGAACCGGTAATCAGTGCCGTTTTTCCAGTTAGATCAAACAGCGAGTGTATCTGGCTCATGGTGTTCTAATGTCCAAGTCGTAGTGTTTTCAAGATGATGTACATGAGAGTTGGAATTTACTCAAGCACATGATATGTTATCGCTAACATTTCATTGTATCGTGTCGGTATGCAAGCTGCAACAGATCAACGCATAGCAATGCTTCATAAACTAAAAAATAGGTAGGTTTTAGGTTGATGAAAACCTTGGTTATTCATGATGCTAACGATTTGCGCATTGAAGAGCGTGACATTGAAAGCCCGGCACGCGATGAACTGCAGATAAACATATCCACCGGTGGTATCTGTGGCTCAGATTTGCATTACTACAATCACGGAGGCTTTGGGGCCGTTCGACTCAAAGAACCCATGATATTAGGTCATGAGGTTGCAGGTTATGTCACGGCCATGGGAGAAGATGTTCACGGGTATGATGTCGGTGATTTGGTCGCGGTGTCTCCATCTCGTCCGTGTGGTCATTGCCGCTTTTGTGCTGAAGGCCGCCAAAATCAGTGTCTCAACATGCGTTTCTATGGGTCTGCTATGCCTTACCCACATATTCAAGGCGCCTTTCGACAGGTGCTCAATGCGTCCACTGCGCAGTGTGTAAAAGCCAACGGATTGAAGCCGTCCCAGGCTGCCATGGCTGAACCATTAGCGGTTGCGCTCCATGCGGCACGCAATGCCGGGAATATCTTGGGTAAACGCGTATTGATCACTGGCTGTGGTCCTATCGGCGTACTGTGTATTCTGACGGCACGCCGCGCCGGTGCAACAGAGATAGTGGTCACTGACTTGTCTGACAACGCATTGAATCACGCCACGTTGGCAGGTGCTGACCGGGTGGTCAACATGGCTAATGAGCCAGACGGCTTACACCACTACCAGCCGGACAAGGGTTATTTTGATGTGATGTTCGAGTGTTCTGGCTCCGTGTCAGCATTGTCCGATGGTATTGGTGTCATGAGACCTGGAGGGGTGATCATGCAA
>CALKXZ010000232.1 GCA_938003775.1 uncultured Granulosicoccus sp.
CTATGCATGATGGCGTCCCCGTATGCAACCAGACTGGGGTCGGTATCGGCCATTGAAAAGCGTAAATTGAATACCAGTCGATCGTTGAAACTGGAGCCAAGACATGCACCAGACGCAGAAATTCACGAGTGTATTGTGCGGCCTATAACACCAGTAATACCGGCACCCAGGCACGTACTGTCTAAGGTGCAGCGACCTATCGCTTCAGATAGGGTTGCAGCACATTGAGCCAGCCCTCCCGAATACGCTGGTATTCGTACTCACAGCCTTCGGCGCGCTCGGCGGACAAGCCATACTCGTCATTGACCAGCTCAGCATGGTCATCTGGGGCACTGCCGTAGACATGACACAAGGTGGCGTAATAGCGCTGAATATCCAGACTATGCTCACTCCAGAAATCAGACTCCTCAAACCATTCGGCCTCCTCACTTTCCAAACCGAACATCTCCGCCGCATTCAACACCCGCTCAGCGCCGTTTTCAGCAAATTCAAGCAACAGCACATTGGCTAAAGCATCAGCCGCATCTTCCTCACGGGCCAATAATGGCAAATCATATTGGGAGAAAAGTACGTGCCCAACTTCGTGTACTAGCGTATGAAAGTAGACATCGGCAACCGGTGCTTTGTCACCTGTAAAAAAATTTTCGATAACGTTCGCGAAACTGCTCGGCATCCAGATTTCCTGAGTGTCCGGATCAAACAGTGGTCCATCTTCCACTTCAGTGAGTACGGTGACTGTTTGATCAAAACGCAGTAGTTGATTAATGAACTCTACTTGTTCTGATAAAAATTCATCTCGACTGTTAACCGACGTAAGCACTATGCCTGCATCGCGCAGTACCGGTTCGGCTGTGGGTGTCTGCTCTTTCGTTGGCGCAGCTATTGGTGTATCAGCCTGCGCGTGAACCCTGGGCGATAGACCAACAACGGCTAGCGCCATCACACAAAAAACTGATGACAACATGAGCCTAAACACTCGAAAATGTGCAGGCTCGATACGTTTAATCAATCGTTTAGGGATGTATGCACCGGTCATTGCGCGGGTCATTGCATCGGTCATTGAACGGCGCTAATGTCACTGACAACAGGCTTGATTTTTGGCGCATCCCAAGTGCCCGTCAAACGGTAATCTCTCAGACCTAGGCGATCCAGGTCTATGCCCAATGCTTTGAGAAACCCTGCAGCCACCAGTGCACCCACGCCAGCGCTGGCCCCGCCAGAGATAACACCAATTATAGGTAACGCGGCACTGACTCTGGGTAGCACCGTGATGCGCTGATCGAATTCACGCCGCTTTAAATCGGATTGCCCAACAACCTCGACAACACCAATAGGACCTGTCAATTGCACCAGCCCAACATCAGCGATACCGTTGTCGATACTAACGTCGCCGGTGATGCGCTTAAAGGCCAGTCCGTCTGCGGTGACATCTTTAAAATCCAGATTCAGTCGTCGTGGTAAGGCCTGCAAAGCAAACAGGCCAACCATTCGCCCTGCCCCCGGCTCCAGTGGCACGATGCTCCCCCGTTCCATAAAAAGCTTGATATTGCCATCCAGACTGGCTAGCTCAGGCTTGTACGCAGCACCAGGCCAGGACAACTGCGCCTCAACACTACCGGCGCCCTCAGAAAGTAGATTACTGGCACCGATGTATTCCAGCCCCTGGCCGAAATTATCACTTTGCAACACCAGATTAAGCGCAGTCACCTGTTTACCGGCAAGGTCCGGGTTGACCCCTTGCGGGTCACGTAGTCGCCAATAGCCCTGTCCAACCAGCTGCATGTTTTGATAGGCAAAACCTAGTGTGGTTATCTCCAATCCACTCACACTCGGTTGAGCTCGCACCACGATGTCTCTGAGTGTCTGCTCGCCCCGGATCAGCTTGACAATGCGCGCATCGATCGGTGGCAGAATGGTTGGATCAATGGCATCGTCGCTGACCGGTAACAGCTCACGATGTACCGGTGACTGCAATGCGTTTATAACGACTGTGTCGACATGCTCGATCCGTATCTTTGCTGGGATTTGTTTTGTCCAGTGCTCACGCGGGTAACGCACACTGCCTTTGATGAAATGGTTATCTAAAACCGTATTCAGGTAGGTATCGTCGCTATTGACACGCAATTTTGCGTCACCCAATGTCTGACTACCCAGCTGTAGAGTATCGATCGTCAACTGTGCAGAGATGGGCATGGTCGGTGTAGGCGCATCACCGGTGTCGGGGATCGATTCAATTAATCGGGCAATACTCTGTGCCCACCCGTCTATCGCAAAAACTGATGCTCGCCCCTGTACCCTCAGGCCATCACCGGCCTCATCCATCATGGAATCAGGCAGCCTGTCCGGGCCTAAGTTCATCAGTAACGAGGCGAGCTCACCGTCATCCACTCGGGCATAGGCATGCACCTTGTCGTCCAAACTCATATCCCAATAGTGTGTTGTCTGGTCGCTACGAAATGCCGTGCTAATTTCTAGCGACTGCGCGGTTCCAGTGCTTTTATACAAGGGTGCTGGGAATAATAATTCGGTACCAACCAGGTCGCTCTTTAATGTCAAACCTAATCCTTGCTGGGCCATTCGTTCATCTGAATGAGGCGCTATTAACTCCAGGTTCCAGCCCGAAGCCCCGCGTATGAATTGATCCAGTGGATTGCCATAGTGTGACAGTACATCGCTACTCTCCAGCGCGCCGCTAACGGTGACGCGGGTTGTTGCCTCCTGCAATTGACCGTCTGTTAACGCATTGATTAACACAGGTTGCTCCAACATACGCGCCCGTAAGTTGTTAACGCGAATGCCATGTTGATCAAAACCAATAGCGCCTTGTACTGATTTAAAGGGCATATCAGCAATGCCGAATGTCACATTGTTTTCGCGCAAAAATATTGAACCATCGATGGCAAATAGCGGGGCGTCTTCATCTGCATTCGCAGTCGATGGATTGTGGGTATCCGCCGAAGAAACGCGATCGTCAGCAGTAGCCACAGGATTAGGACGATACAGCGGCGCAGTAAGGGTAAGATCCATCGAAGCCGTGCCGGTGCCGGTTACCTGCCCCAATACAGGTTGCAGGAACGATTGCAACGGACCTTGGTTAGCAAAATCAATAATGCTCTGCAGCTCTCCCTGTCCAGAGCCTTGCATATGCAGTACCGGTGCAACCAGGTTATTAATGCGCACGTTGGTTTGCGTGATATCAAAACCGTTGAGCTTGGACAATCCAGCAGTACCTGTGAGCATCAAACCGTTCAAATCCAGTGTACCGTTAACACCGGTGGCTGTTGGCCAATCAGGTAGGAACCTCAGCTGGCCATCGTTAATATCAACACTGGCGCGAAAAACGCCTTCACTCTCATCAAACGGAAACTCAGAGAGTCTGCCAAAAAACAGCAAGGAACCATTGGTCGCCGCACCACCCTCTATAGCCTGATCAGCCCAGAGCTGCGCACCCACACCCATTTTTTTACGAGGCAACCAGCGTTTAAGCGCCGTGATGTCAGCCGCTGTATAACGACTTTGCAAATCCAGATGCGGCGATTGGCCTTTGATCAATGTCGCCTTGAATCGCGTGCTGGTATCGATACCTTGATCGGTCAGTGCGATGTCTCCATTGACCAAGATCCTATCCAGATTTTGCGCATCCAGCGTGATTGCCGCCGACAAGGATTCGATAGTCAGCGTTTCATGCGTATAGGCAGGCCAGGGTAATGCCATGGCTTGCCCGGTAACGGACAATTCACCCACGGAGTCCTTTATGTTGATACGGCCGCTTATAGGACCGAGACCAGGTACAGCCTCATAGGCATGGGTGGATACATCAACCAAATCGGCGGTCATATCAAGCTGGGAGTCTTCAGCGCTGTAGGCCAAAGTAACGTTCAGATTATCAACCTGCCCGCTCGGATTGATTTGCGACAGTGCGGTGGACAATGCCGGATGGGACTGTATTAACAGTGTTTGCGACAAGGCTGTGATGGCATCGAGTGGCAATACTTCGCTGGCAACGGTAACGCTAATAGCAGGCTGATCTGTGTCGGAGTGCTTTGATCGGGCAATGACCAGTTGATCTAAGCGGCTGTTACTATCGGCTGCTGTTATCTCTAGGTTATGTGCAGATAGCACGGTATGTTCAGTAAAAGCGTTCAACACAAGCTCGGCACTGAGCTTATCAATCACTGTCTGGCCAGTGACTGCATGAGTAATAACCCCTGTTGTCAGCGGTCCGCGCACGGATACCAACTTGCCATCTTCCCATGTACCCCATAATTCCAGAGAGAGGCTGGTGTCGATATGCGCCAGTGCATTGCGTTCGATATCCAGCAGCCCGGCAATGCTGAGTAATTCAGATAAGGCCTTAACTTCCAATGTATCGCCACGCAAATAAAGATCGCCATCGGAGGAGGACAGTGAGTCGGCGGCGCCCACCAAATCAATGCCTGCCTCAAGCGTGCCACCCAGCTCTTCAGGCAACTGCAGGTCCACACGAAGTTGATGCAGCTGGCCATCGTTCTGTGCACGTATATTTAGATCATTCACGATAAGCCGTGTGTCTGCCTGGACATCGATGAGCGTTATCTGTGTGTCCAGCAGACCCACCTTACGAGCCGAGAGTAGCCACTGAAGTACATCAACCCCCTTGCCCGAGCTAGCAGCCTTGCCCATGCTGGCAGTAACGCGCTTGACCCGCGCAGGCTCCATACCATGCACGCGTAAACTGCCGTTGGTATCCGCTTCGATAGCCAAATTGGCACCCACTAGCGTCAACTCATTGATGACGGGCGCACCACGCATTAGCGACTTGAACAGATTTAAGTCGATCAGCAGTTCATCCAGGGTCACTTGGCGTTGCTCAGATTCCAGTACCGCTACAGACTGGGCATGCAACAGTGGACCAAAACCTTTCCAACGTAGCGACAATTCACCAATGTCCACCGGGCTTTTCAGGTATTCGCTGACACGGGTTTCCACCTCACCCTTATACCCGGCAAGCAGTGGCAACCCCAACCGCACTGTTGCACTGAGCACCGCAATGAGAATCAATAGAATACCGGCAGTGGTGATCAACACGCGCACGGTATGGCGGGCAGCCCTGGTTATCATGGCCGCCGCTCGTTACTGCAATACAACGTCGTAGTGTTCACGGGTGTAATACTGTTCTGCCTGCAGCCGAATGGGTACGCCTGCGAAATCTTGCAACTCTGCCAAATCGTCAGAGCGCTCCTCGGTAAACCATTCCACTATCTCACCCGATGCCAGAACGGTAACTGAATCAATATCGAATTGGCGTACCTGCCGGATAATCTCCCTAGCGACCTCAAAGCCCACTGTCTCCAGTGTCTTTTGCATGCCACGCCCACCACACACATTACATTCAGAGCACAACACCTGTTCTAGTGACTCGCGTGTGCGTTTACGAGTCATTTCAACCAACCCCAACTGCGAGACCTCGTTCACTTGGGTACGAGCATGGTCGCGCTCCAGTGCTTTCTCCAACGCCCGCAACACCTGGCGTCGATGCTCGGGTACCGTCATATCGATAAAATCGATGATGATGATGCCACCCAGATTGCGTAAGCGTAGCTGACGCGCAATGGCTTGTGCAGCTTCAAGGTTGGTCTTGAAGATAGTTTCTTCAAGGTTGTGCTTACCAACAAACCCTCCGGTATTCACATCAATGGTAGTCATTGATTCCGTTTGGTCAATGATCAGGTAGCCACCTGACTTCAATAATACTCGACGATTCAATGCCTTATCGATTTCATCCTCAACACCGTGCAAGTCAAAAATTGGCCGTTCACCTGGGTAATGTTCCAGACAATTCGATAATTCGGGTACGTATTCGTTGCAAAAAGTCACACTCTGATGAAAGGTTTCACGCGAATCGATACGAATTCGCTCAATACCCTCGCGGTTCAAATCCCGCATCATGCGCAGCACTAGTGGCAGGTCTCGAAAGATCACAGTGCCGGGTTTACCGGTTTTTCGTCGCTCCACCACGCTTTTCCACACTTTGCGCAAGTAGTCCATATCCTCTCGCAACGCGGCTGGCTCCACACCTTCGGCTGCCGTTCTGATGATGAACCCACCATTATCGTTGCCGCGCAGTTCCGCCAGAACACTGCGCAAACGCTCTCGCTCATCCTCACTTTCAATCCGAGCGGAAACGCCAATATTGTCCTCGTAAGGCATCATGACCAGATACCGGCTGGGTACGGTCAATTTGCTACTGACGCGAGCGCCCTTGGTACCCAGCGGATCTTTAGTCACCTGCACCGCTAATTTCTGCCCCTCGCTGAGCAGCCTTGAGATCGACGGGGTCACCGCCTCACCGTTATCGTCCTGGTTAACCGGGCCCTGTATGTCAGACACATGTAAAAAGGCCGCTTTCTCAAGGCCAACATCAACGAACGCTGCCTCCATACCCGGCAAGACCCGTTTAACGGTCCCTTGAAAAATCGTCCCCACTAGACCGATCTTCTGGACTCGTTCTATCCAGATTTCAGTTAACAAGCCATTTTCGACTGTTGCGACGCGAGTTTCCTGTGGAGTCACGTTGATCAGCAATTCTATCGTCATGTTACCTGGCGTCTTCAGAGCCCTGCGAGGGCGATAAAATTCAAGCTATCGTGGATCGGATAGTAAATACAACTGTGTACACGCCAACAAACCTAACTATTGTCGCAAGCCATTGTCTGCATGCTGCAACAGTTGCAGTGTTTCGTACAACGGTAGCCCCACCACGTTACTGTAGCTGCCAGCGATGTGCGCGACAAATTGTGCGCCAAGACCTTGGATGGCATAACCTCCGGCCTTATCCACAGGCTCGCCACTGCGCCAGTAACTGAGCGCTTGTTCGGGTGTGATCGAACCGAATTGAACGTGCGTCGAGACGGACAAAATTGTCGGACCCTCACCCGCACTGCCGACGACGCAGACACCGGTTGTCACCGCATGCCGCCGATTCGCCAGACGACACAGCATACGCACACAATCATCGCAATCGACAGGCTTACCCAGCACCTCACCGTCCAGGTCGATAACCGTGTCTGCACCCAAAACAAGCGTAGGCGGTATTTGGGCATGGTCACAACCCGTGGCTTTTGAGGCCGCCAACCGCCTGACAAGATCAGTGGGCAAATCACCGGGTTCAGGCGTTTCGTCCACATTCACGGGACAACAAAACGGCGATAGTCCGACCTGCTCCAGCAGCTCTTTTCTGCGCGGCGAGCCTGATGCCAGAATAAGTTGACTAGCGATCACCAGCACTCAAGCTCGGTGATACGGGTGGTTATCCAGCAACGAGCGAGCGCGGTACAACTGCTCAACGAGAATGACGCGCACTAACGGGTGCGGAAACGTCATTGACGACAGGCTCCACAGTTGGTCAGCCCGTTCACGGCACCGTGGATGCAGGCCGTCCGCCCCCCCAATGAGTAGAATCAGTGACTTACCCAGTCCTTGCCACGTCTCCAGCTGCGCAGCAACCTGCTCTGTGGACCAGCTGCTACCGCGATTATCCAGCGCCACGACATGCGCCTTGTCGGGAATGGCGCTTAATAGCGCATCAGCCTCGCGAGCCATAATCAATTCAGGATTTTGCGCCTGTGACTGAGCAAATTCACGTAACTGGAACTGCCAGTGTTTTGGCATACGCTTGATATAGTCAGTGGACGCCTGCTGCACCCATGCAGGCATTTTTCTGCCCACGGCGAAGACACTCACCTGCATGACACCGGGTCGGCGTTTGCTAAAGATCTATGCTGAATCTTGCCCCTACGCTGAACCTGCCAGATCAGTAGCTTGTTGCTGATCGCCTGGACCCACTGACCACAGTTTTTCTAACGAATAGAATTCACGTTGTTCCTGTGTCATGACATGGACAATGACATCTCCCAGGTCAACCAATATCCAATCGCTTGAATCCCCGCCCTCTATGCCAAGCGGAGGATGATTGGCTTCCTTAGCACTGAGCCTGACTGATTCTGCCAAAGAACGCACATGACGTTGCGATGTACCCGTCACCACGATCATGGCGTCTGCAATGCTTGATTTACCCATGATATCGATAACGATCAGATCAATACCTTTTAGATCTTCGAGGGCCGTAACGGCCATCTCGGTGACTGCTTTGCTATTCATACTCAAAAACGGTAACGGCTCCCGTCATGGTGAAGAGTGAGACTGTGACGGACTGGATCCTGTCACACCACACGTGATCCACGTAGACTATTTATTGTTACGGTACAACTGATGGGCATCAATATACTCCGATACTCGCTGCGGTAGCAAAAAACGCACTGTCAGACCATTGGCAATGCGACGCCGTATATCTGTTGCAGATATCGCTAGCTGCGTGACATCACACATTTCGATAACACCGGTACGACCGGTGGCAATGCACGCACCACAGGCGTTGGTCTGCCTGGCCATCAATTGACGTGAAAACGCAGAATGCGTGGCCCCAGGCCGATTCACGACCACCAGGTTGGCTAACTGCAAGATGCCTTCCCAGTTATGCCAAGTATCAAATTCAGCAAACGCATCCATGCCCAAAAAGAACAACAGTGTTGCCTGGGGTTTCTCACTACGGATTTCTGTCAGGGTATCGAATGTGTAACTCGGTTTGTTCCTCAACGCTTCGCGCGGATCCACGGCCAACTGTGCGGTCTGATCGATAGCCAGCTGCAACAGGTGTATTCGCTGACTTGAACTGGCACCGGTGGGTCCGCGGTGCGCTGGCCAATGATTAGGCAACAGGTACAGCGTGGTCAG
>CALKXZ010000233.1 GCA_938003775.1 uncultured Granulosicoccus sp.
GTCCACAGCCCCTCGTGCCCGCTGAGCAACCAACGTGTCACAACGGATTTTGATGCTGGGCGCATCCTGGTTGCAAGTGCCGGCGATCGAATACGCTTGCTCGCAAGGCTATGAAGTCATGACTTGCGACAACCGGCCTGACAATCCAGGGACACGCTGGGTGCCGTTCGGCAATCCAATGCCGGGTTCGATACGGATTCGGAATCGGGATTTTTCCAGCCCTCGATCAACCAGATAGGCCACGATTGCTCGACCCCTGTCGCGACTCAGTCCGTTATTCACACCCGAATCTGAGGTCTCATTGGTAGCCACAGACACCATCACCGGCGTGTCAGAGTATAAATACAGCGGTTCAAAGATCCGATCCAAAGGTTGTTCCTGGGCGCGAGCCAGATCTGCCAGCCCTTCTGAAAACCGGATTTGCGTGGAATAGTCCGCAAGTGCCGCTAATTCCTCCGAGCGTTTGCGTTGATAATCGCGCTGCTTAGCAGCCACAGCTGCCGCCTGTGTAGCCTCGGCAGATGCCCGCGCTTCTGCCTGCAATCGCTCCTGTTCGGCCAACGCGTCCGCCTCAGCCTGCAACCGTGCCGCTTCTGCCAACGCGTCCGCCTCGGCCTGCAAACGTGCCTCTTCGGTCAACGCGTCCGCCTCGGCCTGCAAACGTGCCGCTTCGGCCAACGCGTCCGCTTCGGCCTGCAAACGTGCCTCTTCTGCCAACGCGTCCGCTTCGGCCCGTAACCGCGTCGCTGTGGCTAGCGCTTCTGCCTCTCGCTGTTGTTGCGTAGCGGTAAACTCTGCCTCAGCGCGCTGGTGCTCTCGTTCGAATTCCGCGTGCAAACGAGCCTGCTGAGCCAGCCTTTCAAGTTTTGCCTCATCTGCTAAGGCAAGAATACGTGCTTCTGCTGATTCTTCCCGGAGGCGTAATAACTCGGCAGTGCTCACCTGTGCGCCATTGAACCCAGTGGATGGTTGACGTGGCACGGATGCGTCAGTGGCCTGGGTGGACCGACTGACCTGATAGGTTGCCGTCGATACTGGCGATACCGAATGTTGTTCGGACTGAATTGAACCCACTGTGTGTAAAGCCCAACCCGATATGCCCAGCCATAGTAGAACGGCCACGGCCAGTACCAGCCATATATTATGGGTACGAGTGAATGTGAAGTCGTCGGTTTCGCTGTTCATTCGTACATCAGCCCCCTACTGTCGCATTTGTTTCACACTGCCAACACAATTGAGACTCAGCAGACAATTCCGTTAATAACACCCTCTTCGCAGTAGACGCACGACCGCTTTGAGATCGGTGCCTCGAACTGTATTTACATAACCCATTAGCTTGCATGCTCAACACTGACAATCAGTTGTCGTCCAGCCATGCACACAATGACAAGCCTCCTCAAACACAGCCTTTCAGTCGGTGTCGTATTGACAACTCTGAGCGCGTGCGATTGGGTCGATTCTACCGGAGTACAGAGTATAGAAGTAACTTCCACAGAACTCCCGGGCAATGCAGTACTTCGTAATGCTGAACCGATAGCGATACTGGAAGAGACGTCTGTCACGGCAACCTTGTCTGGAGAGGCTGCACATTTGAGTAACTGGAGCTGGATGGCGACCACTAACAATGGCACTGATCGATGCACTCAGATCAGTGGATTTGATCCCCAACTTGCACAGAGCACACTGTTGGCGGCATGCAGCGACACCAGTCAATGCGCGGTTATTTTCGATGAATCGGCCAACGGCGGTGAAACCCAACTCACAATACGAATGCCACAGCTGCGTGCGCCAGTTGCATTGAGTTACCAACTGGTTGCAACACGCGATGACGGCTCCACTGTCAACCGTGATCAAGTGTTATGCGCACTATCAGTCAATGAGGCTCCAGTAGCCAACAATGACCGTTTTTTGGCTTTGCGTAATGAACTGAGGGTCGTGGATGCAGAAGACTCGGATAGCCTGCTCAAAAACGATGTAGACGACACCGACATACGCAACGAGGATTTGCACGTCATAGCCGTGCCAGTCGAAGCACCTCGCCACGCGGTTCAATTCTCTTTAAATGCTGACGGCAGTTTTTTGTATCAAGCATCGGAAGACGCACCGTACACGGACAATGGATTTTTCGAAGATACCTTCATCTATGCGGTTACTGATGGCATGCACGTGGTCAATGCTACCGCGATTATTAAGATTGTCGATGACAATCAAGGGCCGCTTGTTGTTCGGCGAATCCCGGAATTTTCCGTTGCCTCAGATCGCTCGGCATCAGGGGCTGAACAGATTGATTTGTCCAGGTATTTCTTCGACCCGGATAACGACCCTATTCGTTACCGGATTGACCCTGATCAACTACCCGCCAGCGGTAATATTACCCTATCGTCAAGCGGCCTACTAAGCGTGAACCCTGAACCCGATGATGTCGGGAAATGGCGCTTCACGCTCGAGGCAACTGACGGCCTTGCCAGTCGTACCGAAACGTTTATGCTCACGATCAATGCACCCGATACCGTGCCGATCAATCAATTACCGGTGGCCATTGACATAACGAATAAGCAGGTTCGGGGCAATTTTAGTTATGACATCAGGCCGTTTTTCTCTGATCCAGACAACGACCAACTGAGCTTCTCAGCGTCCGGATTACCGAAGGGCGTGCGCATCAGCGCAGCCGGTATTATCAGCGGCGTTGCGGACAAAGACTCGACAGGCCGCTGGATAATCCGGGTCACTGCCGACGATGGAAACGGCGGCCGAGTCAGCGATGGATTTGCACTGACCATCCGGTGACTGCACACTTCAGCCCTGCAGCAGCGGCAATAGCTCGTCATGTAATGCTCGGGATGCGCAAGCGACAACGAAACCGCCATCAACCGCTGGAGTGCCATCCCAGCAACTGACAACGCCTCCGGCCATCTCAATCATTGGAATCAGTGCCTGGATATCATAGGGCTGTAAATCTCCATCCAGGACAATGTCGATATATCCTGCAGCCAGCAACCCGTATGCGTAACAATCGCCCCCGTATCGAGTTAATCGCACGCTTCGCCGCACACTGTTAAACCGACGCATGGATTTATCCGTAGGAAACATATCAGGTGTGGTGCAGTACAGCGTTGCGTCACTTACAGACACACCGGTGCGCGAGCCCAACACCTGAATCCCTGTCGAGGAGCGCATTTGTGCGCGCCCGTTGACAGCCGTATAACGTTCGTTAAGAAAAGGTTGGTCCATCAGGCCCAACACTGCACTTTGGCCATCGAAAAGTCCTATTAACGTACCCCACAGCGGCATGCCACTCATGAAAGCGCGTGTGCCGTCAATCGGATCTACCACCCAGGTTAAGCCACTACTGCCCTGCCGCGCCTCATGTTCCTCACCGTAAAACCCAATATCAGGAAATTCGTTAACCAGGCACTCGCGGATTGCCAGCTCGGCCAGACGATCCGCCTGCGTCACGGGGTCAAAGTTATCGTCACCCGCTTTATTGTGTACCTGCATAGTGTGGCGAAAGTACGCCAAGGTGACCTCAGCCGCCGCATCAGCTGCCCGTTCAGCAGCCGCCATCAAGTTTGTCCGTTGATCGGCCGACAGTAAGACAGGGACACGTTTTTTCAGACTCATGTTTAATTGGGCACAATCGACCGCTAATCAGCCGAGTAGAGTGTACCGCTTCGGGACATCGGTTATGCGCATAGCACGCCAACGATCAGCGCAGGTTTGCGCCATAAGCGGGCCAATCATGAAAGAACGTGAATTTATTGCCAAATCTGCTTGAATTGCGAAGCAGGTCCACCTATAAAACCTGACCTCGCACGCTAAGTGCAGTACATTGCAACCCGAAATCAATAAGGCCCATTTTCCATGAACACTCAACCCATCAGAGGCGGCAGCATCAAAAAGTACTATGCCCTGATCATCCTGGGTGTTCTGCCAGTATTGAGCAGCTGTTCTCAAATAAAGGTCCGACAATTCGCCTACGAAACACTACGCCAGGTGGACTGTCGTGGGAACAGACTGGAGGAATTCTGCAGCCGCAATTACGCCAGCGAATTCCACAACTACGAGCGAATCCGTCGGGAGTTCATGAGAAACCAGACACAACGTGTCTGGCGCGCCACCCTAGAAGAGGATTTACGTCCAGAACCCTCTATTACGTTCTAACGGGCAGCTGGGCTAACCGACTCAATATTCTTGCCACCGCGTAAACCGCGACGGCGCGCAATTTTTTTCGCACAGGTGTTTACTGAACACCCGACTCGCTACCCTGATCAACCCGCTGTTTGAACTGATCACCAGCGAGGTACGCTGGATTGTCACTGCGCAAAGCTTGCAACACTTCTGGCCAGATTTGGCTCCAGCAACAACCGTGGGTATAGCCAGCAAACAGCACACCTGTTGCCGCCGGTTGACGCATGATGAAAGGGCGTACCAACTGCGGCGGAATGACCCCATCACGCTCGCCCAACAAATGCCATTGCCAGATACCTTGATCAATATCTGGTTGCCGAGCCGGGTTCAGCGAGCTGTAGAGCGGTGTATAACCATGATGCCGCGTCCAGGCATCGGTATCCAGGTTGCCTGCAACCGTGATGATACGAGTAACGTTGGGTACGAAATCGGCCAATAACATGGCCAGCGCACCACCGCCACTGTGACCAAACAACCAAACCTCACGGGCTTTGTGTCGGCGAGCCAGCACCCTAACACCCGATGCCATACTGGCTATGACGGTGTTCGAATAACGCCCTGAAGTCCATAGACTGCTGTTGCACCGCTCTTGAGCGAACGTACCGTTGTAACAGGGACGCCCCAAGTAGGCAGCGGGCTGCGAATCGAGTGCCATCAATGTCAACATCAGCGGCCGTCGTGGGGTTGGATCGGGCATGACAATAGTCCGATATCGCCACGGAGAGCCGTCACCCTCTAGGTACACATGCAACACAGAGTCATTGCCAGATGTGACGGATGAGTTGTTCGGCGTATCCGCGTTGACATAAACCAATAACTCAAATCCCTCAGCCTGTATAGAACTGCGTTGGAAACCATTTTTCTGCGCCAGCTGCGCAAGATGTTGCGAAGGGGTAGCACATGCCACCAATCCCATACTAAAGATGACAGCCAGGGACTGTTGCAATAGCCTAAAACGAACACAGAACAGTTGTTGAAGGATCATGGTATTACCTGAACTTATCCGCAGGCACCGATGTGCAGGGCCTGCAACCGGGTAAAGCGATGGGGTAGACAACCTGTGATGCAATCTGATCACAAGTTCGCGCACATGGCAGACCTATACTTTACCGTTGAATGGATTGGGAGTGTGACGCATTGTGAGAATGTCTTGGCTGGCAGCAGGCATGGTCGTCATCCTATTGGGGCTTTGGATGGCCTCGGGATTGATCAAGTCTGACGAAAACAAAAACGATAGTGTCGAGGCTGCCGACACATTAATGTCCGTGCAGGTCATGGCGGCCCGGGTTCAGACAATGGATCGCATGGTAGAACTGCAAGGCCAGTTAGAACCACGGCGACACCTACTCCTTAAAGCGCAAACCAGTGGAGTGATTGAACAATTTTTGGTGACTAAAGGCCAGCGGATTCGCACCGGGGACGTCATTGCGCAGCTCGATCAAGGTGATCGCCAAAACACACTGGCTGAGGCACGAGCACGTGTAAAGCTTGCACGAAGCGAGCAGCAAGCCGCAGCAACAATGCGCCAACAACGGCTGCAGTCACAACTTCAACTGGAGCAGGCAGAAGCTGCGCTGGAAACAGCACTGGCCCAGTTGACGAGAATTGAGCTGGATATCGAGCACACGCGCATAACCGCACCTTTTGATGCTGTGGTCAAAGATTTGCCGCTGGACATAGGGGCGCTGGTTGAGCGTGGCGATATTGTTACTGAGCTGGTTGATGACAGTGCTTTCGATGTGTCAGCCCAAGCGGCTCAGCAAACGCTAACGCAGCTGACAATAGGACAACGCGTCAGCATCAAGTTGATTACCGGGCAAACTCTGGAAGGCATCCTGACCTTCATTTCACCCGTTGCCGATACACAGACTCGAAGTTTCCGAGTAGAAGCACGCGTTCAGAACACCGATGGCACTATTGCAGCGGGTGTTAGCTCGACTATCAGCATTCCGGTTGAACAGGTAGAGGCAGTCTTTATTTCCCCCTCGACGCTGTCGCTGGGTGATAACGGTGAACTGGGCGTCAAGACGGTGGACGACACTAATCGGGTGAGATTCCTACCGATTGAATTGATCAGTACCTCGCTCGATGGTGCGTGGGTTACCGGCATAGAATCCGGCAGTCGAGTGATCACACTCGGACAGGGTTTTGTCAGTGTGGGAGAAACGGTTGACCCACAACCGGCCAGCATGCAAGAGCAAACGAGCGTGACCCAAAACACACCGGCTATCAGCCGCAGCTGATCCTTATGAGCACCCGCTTTTATTGGAGGTTCAAACAACATGCATGCTCTGATAAACGCTGCATTTGATCGCGATCGCACTGTCATCATGCTGCTGATATTTCTGCTCGCTAGCGGCATTGTTGCCTATCAAAGCATTCCAAAAGAGTCAGAACCTGATGTTCCGATTCCGATTATCTATGTTTCCATGAGCCACGATGGCATTTCGCCAGACGATGCCGAACGCTTGTTGGTTAAGCCGATGGAAAAGGAATTACAAAGTATCAGCGGTCTTAAAGAGATGAGCAGCACAGCCAGTGAAGGTCATGCGTCGGTGCTGCTGGAATTTGATGCAGGATTCGATGGAGATACTGCGTTGGCTGATGTACGCGAACGTGTGGACGCCGGTAAATCGCAACTGCCTGCTGCCACCGATGAACCAACTGTCAACGAAGTTAATATCGCCCTATTTCCGGTATTGAACATCAGTTTGTCCGGCCCCTTACCCGAACGCACACTCATACGTATTGCACGTGCGTTGAAGGACAAGCTTGAAGCCTTACCGGGTGTACTTGAAGCTGACATCGCTGGAGAGCGTGAAGAGGTTCTGGAGATTGTGGTTGACCCGCTGGTTATGGAAACTTATCAGGTTGACTTCGATTCACTCTTTAGCTTAATCAGCAATAACAACCTGCTTGTGGCTGCTGGTGCCATTGATACGGGTGCAGGACGCATGGTACTCAAGGTGCCAGGTGTGATCGAGAACGTCAACGACGTCATGAACCTACCGGTTAAGGTGACTGATACGGCGGTAGTAACGTTTGGTGATGTCGCCACAATCCGTCGCACGTACAAAGACCCCACCAGCTTTGCCCGACTTGATGGACAACAAACACTGGTACTGGAGATCTCCAAGCGGCTTGGCGCGAATATTATTGAAACCATC
This sequence comes from uncultured Granulosicoccus sp., assembly GCA_938003775.1. Lineage (GTDB taxonomy): Bacteria > Pseudomonadota > Gammaproteobacteria > Granulosicoccales > Granulosicoccaceae > Granulosicoccus. Next base: position 7,356 of record CALKXZ010000233.1, read on the forward strand.
GAAGCGGTGCGCAGCACTATTGAGGCAGAGCGTCAGCGATTACCAACCACACTGGACATAGGATTTCATCAGGACAAATCAGAAGATACTCGCATCATGCTCACAGACTTGCAGAACAACGTTATATCCGGTGTCGTGCTGGTTATGATTGTGATCATGGCGACGCTGGGCATTCGCTCTTCCATCCTGGTGGGTTTTGCCATTCCCGGTTCATTTCTAACAGGCATTATGGCGATCAACGCCATGGGTTACACCATGAACGTGGTGGTGTTGTTCAGCCTGATACTTGTAGTTGGTATGCTGGTTGACGGCGCAATCATTGTGTCGGAACTGGCCGATCGAAATATTGACCGCGGTATTGATACGCGCACCGCTTATGCCAGTGCCAGCAAGCGTATGGCATGGCCAGTCATTGCATCCACGTTCACCACGCTAGCGGTGTTTTTCCCGTTACTGTTCTGGCCAGGGCTGATCGGACAGTTCATGCGCTACATGCCGATCACCGTCATTAGTTGTCTTTTGGCATCGCTGTCCATGGCGCTAATCTTTATTCCAGTCATCGGCAAATTCATCGGACGTAAAGTCGCTTCTAATCGTAATCAACTCGCATCCGGGCCAATGAATCTTGATACGCACGATCAATTCGATGGGCAGGTCCACAGTATCGAGCAACTGCTGGACAAGGCCTCGGGCTTTAAAGCCCGCTATATGAATACGTTACACAAACTACTGCAGCACCCAGTCAAAACCCTGTTGGCGGCACTGTTGTTCACAGTGAGTAGCTACCTTGCGTATGGCGTCATCGGCAAAGGGGTCGAATTCTTCCCCAGCGTCGAACCTGAATCCATGGCCATACAGGTGCATGCTCGAGGAGACTTGTCGATCTATGAAAAAGACAGGATCCTTAAACGTGTCGAACAACGATTATTCAACCGAGACGAAATTGAATCGGTTTACACACGCACAGGCAGCAGTGATCAAGACAACGGTGGTGATGTCATCGGTAGCATTCAGCTTGAATTCATCGACTGGGATAAACGACGCAAGGCCGTCGACATCACCGCCGAACTGCGCGCAGAACTCAGCGACATAGCCGGAATACGCGTCGAATTCATGGCTAACGAAGGGGGCCCCGATGGTGGTGGAAAACCGATAAACATCCAGGTCAGCGCACCTGCAGACAAGCTCGATGATGCTGTCAATACCCTGCGTACCACCATGCAGAATCAAGGGGGGTTCATTGATATAGACGACAATCGCCCTTTACCCGGTGTTGAATGGCGACTGAGCGTGGATCGCGAAGAGGCGGCGCGCTACGGTGCCAATGTTGCACTCATTGGCAACGCGATCCAATTGATCACATCGGGAATCCGTGTCGCGGGCTATCGCCCCGATGATGCCACCGATGAGCTAGACATTCGTGTGCGTTTTCCGATCGACCAGCGAAATCTGGATCAGATTGCCGAACTGCGTGTCTCTACCCGCAACGGCATGGTACCCATAGCCAATTTCGTGTCAGTCAGCGCTGCACCCAAGACAGGTGTCATACAGCGCGCAGGCGGCCGCCGTGTCATCACTGTGGAGGCAGATGTAGCTGAAGGCAAACTGCCAGATACACAGCTTAAAACCCTGCAGCAATCTCTGTTGAACGACATGGTTGATCCGGACATCAGGATCGTGTTTAAAGGCGAAGCAGAGGAGCAGCAGGAAACCATGACGTTCTTGCTGACAGCGTTTGTCTCCGCAATTTTCCTGATGACATTAATTCTGGTCACCCAGTTTAATAGCCTCTATCAGGCTTTTCTCGTACTAAGCGCCATTGTGTTTTCAACCTCAGGCGTACTGATTGGCCTTATGATCAGCGGTCAGACCTTCGGCATCGTCATGGTTGGCATCGGTATAATTGCGCTGGCAGGCATCGTTGTTAACAACAATATCGTTCTGATTGACACCTACAACGGGTATCGCCGCCACGGTGCTCCGGCCATTCAGGCTGCTCTGATCACAGGCTCGGTACGAGCCAGACCCGTATTGTTAACCGCAGTTACTACCATTCTGGGCTTACTACCTATGGTGTTTGCCATCAATATTGATCTGATAGACCGTGAACTATCGTTCGGTGCGCCTTCCACGCAATGGTGGACCCAGCTATCCAGTGCGATTGCAGGCGGCCTGGCGTTTACCACACTGTTAACGTTGTTCTTGACACCATGCCTACTGGTACTGGGGGCACAGGTTTCGGACAAGATAGCGACACGCGCCAGCAGAGGCCAGACAAGGATTCAAGGTGTTAGGGCGTGACGACACAATAGGTGGCGACAACAGAGGTGATAAACCGCTGTTCAAGAGTATTGACTGGGTAGGACGCCAACAATATCGTAAAAAAAGAAGGTGGCGTCCCCTAGGGGACTCGAACCCCTGTTACCGCCGTGAAAGGGCGGTGTCCTAGGCCACTAGACGAAGGGGACATTGTTTCGCTGGAGAACCCAGCGCCTTCGAGCTGCGCAGTATACCCGAAACTTTTTCCCAGCGGCATTCAGTCGAGAAAAAATCGATAAACAGTTGGCTCAGGTCAAGCCGCGCTTGGATCGTTGCCATCGGCAGGATCGTCCGACACCAACGCGCGGACCTGATTTCGCCCAGCCTGACGCGCCATAGTCAGCGCCTGGCCCGAACGCTGCAAAAAGCTATTCGCATCATCCGTCACACTCAGTTCAGTAACCCCAGCACTTGCCGTGAGCACAAATTGCACGTTGTCGTAACTCACACAGCGATCAACTTCCTGGCGCAGGCGTTCAGCCAACACCAGCGCACCGTCCAGATTTGTCTGATTCAAGACGATACAAAAGGCATCATTTTCGGTGCGAAAAATAAGGTCGCTTTGACGCAGGCGGTTACTCAGTGTTTTGGCCACAGACTGCCAGGCCTGCTCACCCACATCACTACCATGGTGCTCACTAATCGACTCCAGGTAGTCCACCGACATGAGTATCATGGCCAACGGTTGTTCAACGCGTCGGACCAATCGGATTTCCCGCGGTAGCAGCTCATCCAAAGCCCGCTGGTTGCGCAGCCCGGTCGCTGAGTCCGTCATGGCCTTCATGGCGACACGATGGTGCTCCAGTGCATTGTCGAGTGGATACACCAGAGTAGCCACTAACCTCTCTGCATCGCGCTCATCTCGCGATGTGTAGGCCTTGCCACGCATCAGCGTGACCTCACCCAGCGAGCGCTCACCCAAGCGAAGTTCAAAGCTCTGTCGATGCTGACGTGAGAATCCCAGCGCTATGTCAGCGCCGCGCTCATCAGCCAGATACTGCACACCGTCAAAGCTCAGATAACTCTGCCCTTCACTGAGCAAGCATTCAAAGAGCCGCTCAAGATCCAGCTTACGATGCAGTAGCGCATTAAACTCAAGCTGTCGAAGTTGAACATCCAAGCGCTGCTGGCGCAGTGCACTACTTGAGGTAACAGCTGATGTTTTGGCGTTCAGAACGGGCATAGTCACCCACCACAGATAACACTAGAGAAACGGAGTCTTGCAAGCGACGGACCAAACAGAACGTCCCCAAACATTCATACCGATCAAAAACGTTAACCTGCAAAGCCGGTGCTGGCATTTAAATACAACACAACGCCCAGAGCGGCCAGTGTAATTCCCAGTAGCGACCACGGCAGTACGCTGTGCGAAGCCGGTGGCGGTGTTGGTGCCGTGCTCGTTGGAAACTCGTTGGCTCTCAGATGAGACGCAGACTGCCATTCACCGCGCAACTGTGCAGGAGCAGGATCGGGCGATGAGCGACGTTCCTGAACCACCGGCGTATTATTATGCTGTCTTTCATCTTCGTTCATACGAGCTTGCAGAAACTGGCTCCAACCATCATCCGATTGCAAGTTCAGTAGCTCTTCTGGAATCAATTCAGGGACTTGTGTTACTGGCTCCCAAAGCTCGCCATCACGACTGACCCGATCCGTATTGCGCACCCGACCCAACAATAAAAACCGCCCTACTTCATTGGTCGAAAACGGCCCCTGCACCCGCGAGCCTTTCTGTACGTACCACTGTGATTCGTCTGTAACCATAACTCGCTACCTACTTCATCGTCCATTCGGTCATGCGCGCTTTTAGTCGGACTAGCGCTTGACCATGGATTTGACACACGCGTGATTCGCTAACGCCCAAAATATCGCCTATCTCACGCAAATTCAGATCGTCGTCATAGTAAAGAGACATGACAAGCGCCTCCCGCTCTGGCAAATTTTTGATTGATACTGCCAATGCTTCTCTGAACGATTGGTATTCCACCTGCTCACCGGGTGTGGCCTCGGCACTTTGAGGTAAGGCTATCGTTTCACCCGTATGCTCATCAGGCTGATCAAAACTGAATACATGTGCCGCCGAACTCTCAGTCAAAATCAGATGATAGGCGGACAATTCAATACCCAGTTTCTCAGCAACTGCGCCAGCTTTCGCCTCACGCCCACTCTCTTGCTCGATATCACGAAGTACGGCAGCAGCCTCGCGTGATTTTCGATGGACCGAACGCGGTGTCCAGTCAGAGCGGCGGATCTCGTCAAGCATCGCACCACGGACTCGAATACCAGCATAGGTCTCAAAACTGGCACCTTGCGACGGATCGTAATGCCTCGCTGCCTCAAGCAAACCAATCATGCCTGCCTGTATCAGGTCTTCAGCCTGGACACTCGGCGGTAGGCGATTCATCAGGTGAAACGCGATGCGTTTAACCAGATTGGCATTAGCGGCTACCAGACCATCAGGGTCAACCGTTGTTACTTCGTTGTACATCGCGTGTGCATTCATACAGAAATTTTTCTCACCGTGTACTGACGGCAGCTTCTACAAGCCGCTCTACAAAAAATTCGATATGCCCACAAGGCATCTGAGGTTGTGGCCAACGCGCAACTCGTGTGCTGAGTTTCCGGAACGCTAATGCTGAAGGCGATCGAGGAAAGGCTTCTACAACGGCACGTTGTTGACCTACTGCTTTTTTTAATTGGGAGTCCAGCGGAATGGATCCGCAATAGTCGAGCAACACATCCAGGTGCTTGTCCGTTAGCGTTGCTAAGGCACCATAAAGATCGAGCCCATGACGGGATGACTCCGTCATGTTGGCAATCACACGAATGCGCCGCACCTGACAGTGCTCATGCAACACGCGAATGGTTGAAAACGCATCTTGCAAGGCGGTCGGCTCGTCCACCAACACAATCATTACCTCCCTTACCGCGCGGCAAAAGCTCACAACACTCTCAGAAAGTCCTGTGGCTAGATCTACGATAAGGGTATCGGCCGAGGTGGGTAGGTCACTGAACAGCCCGATGAGTCCGGCATGCTCAATCTGTGACAAGCGCGCCATTTCAATGACACCATTAGCGCTGGGAACCACCGACACACCCGTTGGCCCTGGCAAAATAACTTCGTCCAAGCGCCGTTCACCCGAAAACACGTCGTACAACGTATAGCTGGGTTGCAGAGCGAGTAGTCGATCTATATTGCCAAACTCCAGATCACCGTCTACCAGCAACACATCATGACCACCAACACCTAATGCGGCGGCCAGATTAATCGCCACGTTAGACTTGCCTACGCCGCCTTTGCCACCAGCGATTGCAATTGTTTGCACCGGTCTCTGGTGCACACGATTGCTCAGTGAGGCAGACGAGCTCACGCCAGCGACTTCCGACAAGTGAAAACAGCACAGATCAACAGAGTAGTTCCTCGATATTCCAGGACGCCTACAACCCAAACATTGAGCTGTTTTAAGCGTCTTGATGACGAGTTGACAGGGAGCAAGTCTCGAACCACCCGATGTCCGCTAACGCCTCCGTAGCCCGCATCGCGGCATTCAATGTGTCTGTTTTGGGATATGACCCGCAATTTGAGTGTGAACGAACGCGCACGAGCTTGCTACATCAAAAACCTGTAACGGTTTCACACTCATTGATCAACCACTATCTGCATTCGCTACATCGAGATAAGGGCGCCGCTTAATGCAGTGCTTCTGCAGTCCACGTGTCGATGTAGAGGCCAAGCGTCATGGAGTCGCCGAGCGCTTCCCACAAATGGCTGATGTCCGCCTCCCAGTGCACGCTGTCTTCC
>CALKXZ010000234.1 GCA_938003775.1 uncultured Granulosicoccus sp.
CCTTGCCACGTCCTATGGTGGAAGTGTTTGTCTATTCGTCAAAAGTGGAAGGAATCCATCTACGAGGTGGTGCTGTTGCACGAGGTGGATTGCGTTGGTCTGATCGTCGTGAAGACTACCGTACCGAGGTGCTGGGCCTGATGAAAGCACAGATGGTGAAAAATGCGGTCATTGTGCCGGTGGGGTCTAAAGGGGGGTTTTACGTTAAGGCCGATTTACCCACCGATCGCGAAGCAATGATGCAAGTGGTCGTGGATTGTTACCGAACCTTTCTCAGTGGTCTGTTGGACATCACCGACAATCTGAACGGTAGTGATGTCGTGGCACCTCAAGATGTCGTGCGTTACGATAAGGACGACCCGTACTTGGTTGTGGCTGCCGACAAGGGTACGGCAACCTTCTCAGACTATGCCAACGCGGTGGCGATTGACTATGGCTTCTGGCTCGGTGATGCGTTCGCCTCGGGTGGCTCGGTGGGCTACGACCACAAGAAAATGGGTATTACCGCACGCGGTGCCTGGGAATCGGTAAAACGGCACTTTCGCAACCTGGGTATCAATACACAGGCTGACACCTTCACCGCGGTTGGCATTGGCGATATGGCGGGTGATGTTTTTGGCAACGGTATGTTGCTATCGCCTCATCTACAACTTGTTGCAGCGTTTAATCATCAGCACATTTTTATTGATCCATCACCCGATACCAGCAGCAGTTTTGCAGAACGCCAACGCCTGTTTGATCTACCGCGCTCAAGCTGGTCGGACTACAACACCGACTTGATCTCAAACGGCGGTGGCGTATTCTCACGCCAGGCCAAGCAGATTGAACTCTCTGCCGAGGCCCGCCGGGTTCTGGGCACCACACAAGAACGTCTGACACCCACGGCACTGATTTCCGTGATTCTAAAAGCCCCGGTTGATCTTCTGTGGAACGGTGGTATTGGTACCTATGCCAAAGCACGTAACGAAACTAACGCCGATGCTGCGGACCGTGCTAATGACACACTGAGAGTTGACGGTGCAGAGCTGCGCGCCCGCGTTGTTGGCGAAGGTGGCAACCTGGGCTTTACCCAACGTGGCCGTATTGAATTTGCCCAGCACGGGGGGTTGATCTACACCGATGCTATCGACAATTCTGCCGGTGTGGATTGTTCCGACCATGAAGTTAATATCAAAATCCTCGCCAATGCCGTGGTGGCTTGCGATGATATGACGAACAAACAGCGCGATGTGTTACTCGAATCGATGACCGACGATGTGGCTGCTCATGTACTACGTGACAACTACCTGCAAACCCAGTGCATTGATATGTGCGTTGTCGACGGCATCCATACGTTTGATGAACAATCGCGCTTCATGCAACAGTTGGAAACCATTGGGCGCCTGGACCGATCCATTGAATACCTGCCTGATGCCGACGAGATTGCTGAGCGCATGGCCAACAATAAGGCACTGGTCAGACCAGAGCTGGCTGTCCTAGTGTCTTACAGCAAGATGGTCATGTTCGATGAGTTAATGAATTCGGACTTCACCTCAGATGCATCACTGGAATCCATATTGATCGACTATTTCCCGGATGCGCTGAGACGAGCGTACAAACCACAGATACTCAGTCATCGCCTGCGCCCAGAAATCATTGCAACCGTTGTCACCAATGAAGTGGTCAATCGACTCGGCCCAACCTTCGTGTTTCGCATGCATCAAGAACTCAGTGCCAGTGCCAGTGACGTCGCCGCTGCATTTGTCACGGTAAGGGATGCCTTCCGGTTGCCTGCGCTGTGGTCATCGATCGAGCAGCTGGATAACCAAATGGATGCCACTGAGCAATACCGTTTGCAAATTCTGGTTCGTGGCCTGGTTGAGCGAGCCACCCAATGGCTGATTCGCAACCGCAAAACCGATAAAACTATTCAGGAACTGGTTGAGTATTACCAGCCTGGCCTGGATGATCTACTAAAAGCTATGCCCGAATGCCTGTCAGCCACAGAGCGCGAAACGCTGGAACAGCGTGTTGAACACTTCGTGAACGCAGGTGCCCCACACAGCACGTCTACCGCTGCCTCACTGGTTGTACCGCTATCCTCATCACTGGACATTGTTGAAATTGCACGCTCACTGGATCAACCCGTCGCCGATGTGGCCGCTGTGTATTTTGCGCTGGGCCAGCACCTGGAGCTGAGTTGGTTACGTGAGCGCATTGGCGCACTGGTAATAACCTCGCATTGGCACAACCTGGCAACCTCCGAACTGCGAACTGACTTGCACTACCAACAACGTCATCTGTGCGCCGAAGTTGCCAGCGATACCGAACAATCAGTTGAAGCCAACGAGCGTGTGTTGGCCTGGGCTAGTCGCAACAGTGCTGCAACGGAAAAGTATCAGGCGCTGATATCCGAACTCAAGGCCAGTTCATCCATTGATTTCGCCATGCTCTCCCTGGCCATCAACGAGGTACACAAACTACTGCGATCAGCCCGACCACTGGCCTCGTGAACGTGACTCAAGCCAGATCGACACTCTGAAGCGCTCTGAATTATCGCCTATACTTCATTCCGCCTATACTTCATTTTATAGAGTGACCAATCCCATCAGGCTTGTATGCGACGCCCGAAGGGTGTCGGGCCATGTAACCGCATTGTGCCAATGCTAAGGAGCCAATCAGCTTGCCAGTTGCCAATCTTATACTCATGCTGCTCATTGGCATTGTCTTTGGTGGCGTCGCAGCCGTCGTACTCCGAGGCCGAGGCGTTGTGTTTGTCGTTAATATTCTGCTCGGTGTTATTGGTGCCTCCCTAGGGGCATTTTTTCCGGTCATCATAGGTGCTGCGTTGGCGGTGGATGTCAGCAACTTCAATTACCTGTTACGCGGCCTGTTCGGTGCCTTTTTGCTGGTGCTGATTGCCAGCTTGTTTCGCTCAGCCAAACCACGCGGCGCGGTATAACTGATGCCGTGGCACCCGCTCAACGCCGATTGACAGGTGATGACACATGAATATCTCGGGTGATTTTAAAGCCATAGAAGTCGCTCAGGATGAAGGCGTACTGTGGCTAACCATGAACCGGCCAGACAAGCTGAATAGCTTCAACGTCGAGATGCATGGCGAAATTAGGGACGTACTAGCGCGCGTGCAAGTATCCACTGATGTGCGCTGCTTGGTGATCACCGGTGCTGGGCGCGGTTTCTCAGCCGGTCAGGACCTGGCTGACTTGGATATGTCAGCACTGGGCGATGTCGTCGAACAACATTACAACCCGCTACTTCGCACAATCACGTCGTTGAAAATCCCCGTTATCGCATGCGTCAATGGCGTGGCCGCCGGCGCTGCCGCTAACCTGGCACTGGCCTGCGATATAGTACTTGCCGCCCGCTCGGCAAAATTCATCCAGCCCTTTAGTCAATTGGGTTTGGTGCCTGATGGTGGCGGTACCTGGACCCTACCCCGACTGATCGGATTGGCTCGGGCAACCGCGCTGTGCATGACTGCAGAGCCGGTATCTGCCGAACGGGCGGAACAATGGGGCATGATCTGGCGTTGTGTGGACGATCAGCAACTGCTCAGCGAAACCTCGGTGTTGGCTCATCGACTGGCGACTCAAGCCACCACTGGACTGGCATTCACCAAACAGTTACTTCGGCTGTCGCAGACCCGCACGTTGGATGAGCAGTTAGATCTGGAACGTGATTACCAGCAGGCAGCCAGCAAAACGGAGGATTTTGCTGAAGGTGTGGACGCTTTCCTGAACAAACGTATACCGACGTTTACAGGGCGCTAAAACACGAACTGGCCGAGCTTTTGCTCACTAGAGCTGTGCCATTCCGGAAAAGTGTCGCGTATCGATATCTTATGAGTCGTGCACGGAGCATGTCGCACTGACGGGGTGACGATAACCCTAGTTACCATGCAAAGACTATTTGGTGAGATTCGCCCCATGGCCGAACAAGACAATTTTGACGACGAAGAGGACATCATCCTCGCCGACCTGAACGACGATGATCTGGTCGAACAAATGCACGATGATCTCTACAACGGCTTGAAAGAGGAAGTGGTAGAGGGCACTAACATTCTGCTAGAGCGTGGCTGGGGCCCGGACAAGGTCCTCAACGATGCACTGGTAGAGGGCATGCGTATAGTCGGCATTGATTTTCGCGACGGTATTCTGTTCGTACCCGAAGTGCTGATGGCGGCTAACTCGATGAAAGGCGGCATGGGCATTCTGCGCCCTCTGCTGGCAGAAACCGGCGCCGAATCTATTGGCAAGGTAGTCATCGGTACGGTCAAGGGTGATATCCATGACATCGGTAAGAACCTGGTTGGCATGATGCTCGAAGGGGCGGGCTTCGAGGTTATCGATATCGGCATTAACAACCCGGTCGAGGACTACCTGGCGGCCTTGGAAGAGCACAAGCCCGATATTCTGGGCATGTCGGCGCTGCTCACCACCACCATGCCGTATATGAAAGTGGTTATCGATACGCTCAAAGAGCAAGGTATGCGAGACGACTTCATTGTGTTGGTGGGCGGTGCGCCACTGAACGAAGAATTTGGTGATGCCGTTGGTGCCGATGCGTATTGTCGCGACGCGGCAGTCGCGGTTGAAACTGCCAAGACGTTGGTCGCCGAACGCAGACTGGCAAGCTAGCCATGCGTACTCGCTTGTAGTCGATCTTCGCCAGCGAGAATTTGTGATGCCATCAGATGTGGTGAATCCTGCGCTACCCCCATCGGCTCAGCCGGAGGGGCTAATGCCACGCGCGGTGCTTGTCATCGCCTGCGGGGCGATTGCCCACGAACTCGTGGCGGTCATACAAGCCAATCAGTTCAGCGGTATCGATATAGAGTGCCTGCCTGCCCACTGGCACAACACACCTGAACTCATAGCACCTGCTGTCGAAGCTAAAATTATCAAGGCTAAGTCCACTGGGCGCTACACAACCCTATGGGTGGCCTACGGCGACTGCGGAACGGGCGGCATGCTGGACACGGTACTCTCAAAGCACGACGTACAGCGCTTACCCGGTGATCATTGCTACAGTTTTTTTGCAGGGCGTGAACAGTTTGATGCCATGGTCGATGAGGAGCTAGGTACTTTTTATCTGACCGACTACCTGGTAGATAACTTTGATCGACTGATCTTGGAAGGGCTGGGCATTACCCGTTACCCCGAGCTACGAGATCAGTATTTTGCGCACTATAAAAAGCTTATGTACCTGATGCAAAATACCGAAGAGACTATCGCAAAGAGACGATTGGAAAAAGCGCAATGTGCCGCTGATGCACTGGGATTGCAACTCAGTGTACACAGTACCGGTTTACAGCCATTCGAGCAGGCGTTCCGACACATTCAAATTGCGCGCGCTTGAGCTTAACGCTAACTTGAACGATGCCATTCGACAACGCCAGCTGACGCAACAGTGCTACGCACCTGCTTTAAACCACCCACTGTGCCGGACACCTTAATTCATGCCTGAACTGATCAAAATCTACTGGCGAGACATTCCCTCGCAAGTCACCGCCAAAGCTGGTCGCAAAACCGCTAAGGTCATGCTACCCAGTCGGTTTCAGGAAGCCATTGATCGAGCCGCCATGCGTGCCGGCAAAGGTTCCAGCGATGCCTATATGGAAGACTGGCGCAGAGAGCGCACTCATTTTTGACATTTCCAACTTTCTTCTTAAATAAAGGAAGGGCAAGAGGCCTTGCACGACTAGATTTAAACTTACTTCTGACGATTTTACTGGCTGACTCTATTTTAATACTC
>CALKXZ010000235.1 GCA_938003775.1 uncultured Granulosicoccus sp.
CTGCCAGTGCTAAATGAACCGCCAGACGTGGTTTCCAATCTCAGGCCATCTGCGATAGGGGCGATAGAGTAGATGCCACTGGCGTTATCAAAAGAACCCGCAGAGAGCAACACATCATCTGTGTTGAAGTCATCGGCGAACCCTGTTTCCTGGGCAGCAAGCAACCCTGGTGTAGCAGCGATTAGCACCGACAGCGCCCATCGTCGGTAGAAATGTGTCTTGTTCATTACAGCTCCATTAGTTTAACGATCCTGGCGAGACTAATGGAACCGATGGGTAGATACATCCCCCAGACGGGGGAATTGTTGGATAAAAGTGCAGGCTATTTAAGTTCGAAAAGAGATGTCTTCTTCACTGAAGCAAGTATGTGCATAAAGCCCAACAGTTTCTTTATAAATCAATTAACGTCCACATTGGAAACATGATCGATTGAATCAATACCGACTTTCTTAATCATTCACTTGATTCACTTTTGACTCGAACAGGTGGTGATGTCTTGAGCGCCAGCCGGATCAGTTCCGAGCGTTTCCTAGTGCCCGTCTTTCGCATGATCGTATTTACCTGCGTCTTAATCGTCTCAATGCCGACACCCCGCTCCTCAGCAATCGATGAATTAGCCCAACCATCAACCAGATATCGACAGACATCCGATTCAGCCTGAGTCAGCTGGTATGCAAAAGACAAGCGATCGATGTTGACGGGGGACGTGCTTTCCGGATCAACAATGGTCACCAGCGCGCCATGCAGGTTTGTATCAATCTCGGCAGCAAAGTCTCTTAGCGGCGCCAGCTCAATCAGGAATGGGTGGCGTCCGGAATGACGCTTGATAGAAAACAGCACTTCAGATTCATTCGACTCACCGCGGGCCGTTTCGCTAACGGCCTCGATCGACGCTTTCAACAATCCCTGTATGTCGAGATCGCGACAGTTAAAGTGGCGGTTCTTGCCAAGAGACAACCCGTCACGCATATCCAATATGCGCGCTGCCTCATCATTGCGAACGACCACAGTACCATCGCCAAGAACGATGCACATACCGATATCGACATAATCAAGCGCCGTCAGTACAGCCTGGTAACTTGACTTCAACAGTTCAAATGCTCGACCCAGCTCGATGGACTTGGCAACATGCGGCAGCAAGATATTTATGGCCTCGATCGCCGCGATCGGGATATCGTCTAGGGACTCATCAAAGTGAATGACAAGCGAATCAAACCAGCTCTTGTTATCATTGAGTCTGGCTGCGCACTTGTGACAGATACCCACCGCTTCACTCAAGAATTTATAATCCGGTCGATTTCTGATGTCTGGTTCATCTGCCCAGAAATCGGTGCTCAAAATCAAGGATTGCTTGGGCTTAACACTTAACGCTTCCCATACCGGGCGTTCATAGTGTGCATATTTCTGGTTGTACATCACTGCGCGTTCGGGTGCACGACTCCAGATATTGCTGAAATGCCCAACCTGAAAAGCACCCTCAGTTGTCTTTTCGACCATGAGGATAAGTGCACCCTTAGCACCCATGTTCCGAGCGCTGGCTTCTAGCGTCTCACCCCAGTTACCGACATCAACGGCCGAATCATAAATGGTGGGCAAGTTCGAAAGCGCGTGCAGGCTCATGACAAACTCCTTTTCAAACCGATGAGATCTGATGTTTAGACAGAAGCCTAGGATGGCCTAAGTATTTCCTGTTTGCAACATTAACAGGCTGGCTTACCCCAATCATCCCCCAAAAGGGGGATGCAGCATCCTGGAACAACGCATAGCAATACCATCACGGTTGGCAGGACGAACGTACCAGAGCGAAGCCATCAAAAGAACCTCTAGAGGGCAAACAGGAAAAATTCAACACATTTTACCTGCCCTAAGTTTGCGCTAATTTTCCCTTCATACACTGTTCCTATCCGCAGAAAAGCGGGTTCACATCAACAAACATTTAGGAGCAACGCTATGAACAAGAAAGTTACACAAGCCGCTATCGGTGGCACAGGCATTATCGCACTAGCATTACTAACCGCTGTCACTCAGGCCGACTCGGTCCGTTACTCTGAAGTATCTGGCTTGAATATCGGAATGCAAGCAGCTGCGGGAGTCGCCCAGCAAGAAATCACTGGAGAGCTTATCGAAGTGGAACTGGAGTTCGAAAACGACCAATCTATTTGGGAGATTGATATTGTCAGCAAAACCAATCAAGTGATGAGCGTGAAAGTCGACGGGTACACAGGGCAAATCCTGCATACCGAAGCCAGCGATGACCTTGCACCCAATTTTGACAATACAGTCAGCCTGACCAAGGCCATCGACACACTAAAGACCATTGAAGCCGGTGCACTGATCGAAGCAGAGCTAGACAATGAGCATGGCGAGCTCGTGTGGGAGATCGAAACCGTTAACGAGGACGAAACCGAATCCGAATTTCGAGTTCACGCAGTGACTGGCGAAATTCTTTAACACGCATACAAATCAATCCATCAAGCGGAAAACACAATGATCGACAGCACAAACACCGTACATATCGACGGTACAATTATTGACCACGACAAAATTCTAAACTCGTTCAAGCTTGACTCTAGTGACAGCTTTACTCGTTGGGTGGTACGACCCTTGGCACTGCTCACCGCGATAGGAATGGGAGTTGCCATGTTTTTCGCCAGCATCTTTCTTATTATGTTATCGCTTGCCATGCTACCGTTGGCTGTGCTCTCTATCTGGGCATTAAAGAAGAAGCTCGAGAGAGAAAATACAACGACTGACAGCGTTGCAACCACACAAGAGTAATGCATTACGAGTAACATGGGCCGAATGCGTATACTGCTCGTCGAAGATGATCCCCAAATCGGTGCCGCCATTGCCAGTGCGCTAAAAGACGCTGGCATGGCAACCGATTGGGTAAGCGATGGAGGTGCCGCCTTAGCCAGCATCAATGCTGGGGCATTCGAGTTAGTACTACTTGATATCGGCCTACCAAAACATGATGGCTTCAGCGTGTTGAAGCATATTCGGCAAAACCGCAACAGCGTTCCAGTGATAGTTATCACCGCACGAGACGCGGTGGAAGATCGTATTTCTGGGCTCGATCTGGGCGCTGATGATTACCTGGTTAAACCATTTATGGTCGATGAGCTTTTAGCCAGAATTCGCGCTGTCGCCCGTCGACATTCTGGCAGCGCGCAACCGTTGTTGTCCAATGGCGCCATTTGCATCGACCCTACCAGCAAAGCCACCACTTACCAAGATGCAGTAATAGACTTGACCGCCAAGGAATATCGATTACTGCACTCTCTTTTATTAACACCAGGGCGTATTTACTCTCGAGAGGAATTAGAAGAAAAAGTGTACGGCTGGGAGGAAGAAGTGACCAGTAACGCTATCGAATTTTTAATTCACAGCCTACGCAAAAAAACAGATAAAAGTGCGATTAAAAACGTACGTGGCCTCGGTTGGATGGTACCGAAAGAGTGAACGACGCCACCCAAGGAAACCCACGGCTTTCCCGCCGGCTGAAACGTGCCTTACTCACAACCTTGTTAGCTGTACTGGTACTCGCTACAATCGCCGCAGCCGTAACCGCCTACCTTGAAGCGAGTGACATCCAGGATGAAACTCTACTATCGGTTGCTGGCTTGGTTGAAACCAACCAAATTGCAACCAAAACCGGCACGGAGCTTTTCGATGATGATGACGTCGACGACGGCGCCGTTAGAGTCTGGGAAATGGGAAAAGAGAGCCGACATGGCATCAGTATAAAGAAACCGCTGAAGCAAGGCTTTCATACCGTGCACGAAGAAGATGATTTCTGGCGCATTTACGTCACCCGAAACAACCGTGGTGGTAAGCAATTTATCGTGGCGCAAAAACTGGGGGTAAGTGCAGAGCTGGCACTCAATAGTGCAAAAAATACGGCGCTGCCATTGCTGTTTTTATTTTTACTTGTTCCATTACTCGTCACATGGATTGTCCGCCATAGTTTCAAACCCTTAAACGCGTTGACAAAAAAGGTCGACAGTAGTGATTCCTTGCAACTGGATATCGCACACAAGAGCGATATCCCCGTAGAGGTCATGCCATTCGTGTCGGCAATTGACACCTTACTGGAGAAAAACGAAGCGAACAATCAACGGCAGCGACGTTTTATTGCCGATGCTGCACATGAACTTCGCACGCCAATTACTGCACTATCACTTGACATTGAAAATGTTCAATCTGCCGGTAACGAAAACATCAAAAAAAACCGTCAGGCAGCCTTGGTAAAAAGTATTTCTCGCTTGCAGCGCCTTGTAAATCAGTTGCTGGATCTGGCACGCGCGCAGTCTACTATGTCAGACAGCAAAAAAACGGTGAGCCTGAACGAGACGGTTAAAGATCAAATTGGCGACCTTTATCCGTTAATAGAGAAAAAGAACATTGTGCTCATTGTCTCTCGCAACGAACCAGTACAGTTAAGCGACAATAACAATCAACTGCAGCACTTGATACGAAACGCTTTATCGAACGCAATAAAATTTTCCCCGGAATCTGGCCGTATTAATGTTGAAGTTTTCAACGACGCCGAATATGCCGTATTTATGGTGACAGACAACGGCCCTGGCGCGGCTCCAGAGCAGCTTGAGCACTTACTCCAACCATTCTATAGACCAGAAGGACAAGCAAGTGGTCAAGGTGCTGGCTTAGGCTTGGCCATTTGCCACGAAATCGCTGCACAACTGAATGGAAAGCTTACGTTGGAAAATGTAAATCCAACAGGCTTTAGATTTTGCTATAAACAAGTCGCAGAGTGGTCAAACTCGATATAACTCGCTATGCCGATCCAATCGTGTCTCGTTTATATAAGGCATAGATTCAAGGAATTGCCATTTGACCAGAACTTATGGGGACACTGGTTCCAGACACCCGTACTTCCACGAGTTCACCGTCACGCACATCGATATCCAAACCAACTTGACTGGGTCTACCCATATCATAACCTTGCTGCAATGAAAAACTCTGAGTGCCTTCATTGAGTAACCCGGCGAGTTTTAATTGAGAGGCCAACAACGCACTTGCAGAGCCGGTTGCAGGATCCTCAGGAATACCACCGCTTGGGGCAAACATTCGAGCATGGATCACCTTAGATAGTGGATCACAAAAATACAAATATCCCCCTGTTCCACCATAGACCTCGGGTATTAATGAGCACAGGGGTTCGCACGCGTGTGCGCGAGAAAGTGCACTTCTGCTAGCAACGGGGATGAATATAAACGTGGGTCCACCCGCATGTGCTGATGGCCCGAGCGGTTCGGTTAACACATCAGATTCTGCCAGGCCATAAGCTGCAGCTACATTTTTACTGTTAAGCGCAAACTCGGGGGAAGCTGTATCTATGTGTACTGGGGAGAGGCTGCGTTTTGCCTGAAGTGTGGGAAGGTAACGCATACACAA
>CALKXZ010000236.1 GCA_938003775.1 uncultured Granulosicoccus sp.
TTCGAATACATCGAGGTGTTCTATAACCGCGTTCGCATACATTCACAACTCGGTTACACTAGTCCCGCACAGTTCAGACGAAACAACCAAGCTGCTACGGCAGCATAACCCCGGTGTCCACTTTATCGGGGGAGCTCCAACTCAACGTACAGTCGTGGACTAGATATTCTCAATGGCGCTTATAACTTCATGGACTTGACCCCTAAGGGACGCGACGAAGCAGACGGTATTATGCAATGGCTTCGTATTCGTGATCAATACGGCACGGCAACGGGTTAATTGCCAAACGCAGCCTACGATGCTCCTTGGATTTTAAAAGACTCATCAATTGACGGTCTATACTTGCGAAGGCGTGTACCCATTTTTCAGCAATGTATCAAACGGGGCAAACAGTGGATCTGGCAACTCATCCCATGCAAACCATTGCCACGCATCACACTTATCTGGCTCCATAACAACGGGCTCAACACCTGAGTAAAATGTTTCAACGAATAACGTAACGTACTGCTTTTGCTCTACCTCGAATACATCACGGGTAAATCCAGCACGTGTAAACTCGATAATAGTCAGTCCAGTTTCTTCAAGCAACTCCCGCGACGCACATTCTTCAATAGTTTCACCAGATTCAAGATGACCTCTAGGCAATCCCCAACTAGAGGCGCCGAGGGATCCTTTTCTCCTTCCCAGCAACACCGTGTTTTTTCGCAAAACCAGTACACCAATTCCGACGACTAATTCCATGACACTCAGTGTATCTGATGAGGATCATTATTTCCCTGAGAATTGTGCTAAATCGCGCTGTATACACTTTTATTTAGTTCGCTTGCGATTAGTTCGCAGGCAAGAAGTCTGCTTGAAGTCATTCCGGGCTTTCTCTTGTTACAGCAGATGCCCGGTATGTCGACCAAACTGATCTGTATTGATACGTCTATGCTGGCTATCATATTCTTTGTTACGACGGTGATTAAGCGCATTCTCCGGTTCAGAGCGCGGCATAAATCCGACGTTCTACTGGGCTGATGGTTGGAAAGAAGCCAGTAGCCGCCGCAACCGTGGCAGCATCCAGTGAATCAGCACTGGAACGCCTAACAGCCCTGCAAATGTGGCAATTCCAAGGTTACCGCCCAGCAAATAGCCGATTAATATAGCCAGTAAATCCCATAAAAATGTTGCATTGGGGACCGGCCAGCCCTGACGCTTTTCCGCAGCCAATGACAGCGCAGTCACGCCATCGGGTCCGAGCGCTGCAGCGCCTGATAACGATATACCAAAGGCGAATATCAACAAACCAGTGACAAACGCTGCTAGATTTCCCATGAATTGAAAATCAGTGGGTGTTAGCGATGCGCCAACACTGATAGCCGGCCCAATTAACAACAGTGCAGGCAAACTACCTATCCCCAATGGCACGCGCGCCCATTGCCACGCAATAAAATAGAAAGTTACCGTAAGTATTATCTGTGACAACCACAGTGGTATCGAAAGCGTGTAATACAAGCCGTCCAGCAGCACAGAGAATCCGAAAGAACCAAACCCTGCCGATACCGAGATACCCAACCCGAACCCTAATAATACAGGCCCAAGAAAGCCTGCAAGCATTCGTGGTGCCGGAGCAACTGTATTAAATAACGGTTGTTGGTGTCTGCTCATCTAATAAAGTAAAGGATGTTATCTCAACCAATAAAACAGAAAATCACAGGCACTAAATGCGATCTACGCTTGGTTGGATATTTTAAGCAAACCATTTACTCTTGCGGATATACCAACCATGCTTGCTGAAAATGGTGCTCTTCGAGATTTTCACGATCACCGATCCAGTCAACCACAGCAAATTGGGCTGCCCGGTTCAACGGAGTGAGCACTCCGTGCCAGACGCCTCGGTGTATGTTCACACCCTGCTCCGGGTGCGTTAGGAAAGCGCGAGGTGTGTCGGGAACACCTGATATATCATGCGCCACTGTTACCAAAAAGGGCGCACCCGAGAGCGGAAGAAAAGCCTGACTACCCAGAGGATGACGTTCCACATATGATAAGCGATGTGGCAAAGCATAAGGCTGTGCGTAAAAAACGCTGATGCCAGCCCGACCTCCTTGTGCAAAATCCAGTTTTGCACGATCTGTATATCGCTCGCAATGACCGTTGTTGATCATCACTGTGGGATCTCCCGATGCATCAATGACATCGCCAAACGGCATGAAAGCCTCGACAGACATTGGCTCTATGGGTATGTTGTTGTTCACCATGAATTCACATCAGCGCCGCATGTCGATTGACATCTTTGTATAACAAATACCTAAAATTGACTGGGCCACCGGCATAACAGGCCTGAGGGCAAAATGCACGCAACCACATGAAGTCTCCCGCTTCCACCTCAACCCAGTCCTGATTAAGCCGGTACACCCCTTTGCCTTCGATTACATACAAACCATGCTCCATAACATGTGTTTCTGTAAACGGTATTACCGCTCCCGGTGCCAGAGTCACAATGTTCACGTGCATATCGTGACGAAGGTCATCAGGTTCGACGAATCGCGTGGTCGCCCACTTGCCCGCTGTATCTGGCATTGGCGTAGGAGCAACTTGCTGGTCGCTGGTCACAAACGCCTGAGGCAGGTCAATACCTTCTACTGACTCGTATATCTTGCGAATCCAGTGAAACCGAGCGGGGTCGACTCCTTGATTGCTCACCGCCCACTTAGTGCCTGCAGGCAAATAGGCGTAGCCACCCGGTTTAAGCTGATGGACTCGCCCATCAATCGTCAGATCAAGGACTCCCTCAACGACAAACAGTACACCCTGCACGCGCTCATCTGGTTCAGGATTGTCGCTGCCACCGCCTGGGGATACTTCCATAATGTACTGCGAGAACGTTGTTGCAAAACCTGCAAGGGGTCTGGCAATAATCCAGGCTCTGGTGTTCGTCCAGAACGGCAGAGAGCTGGTAACGATATCACGCAAAACACCCTTTGGAATAACCGTGTAAGCCTCTGTGACTATGGCCCTATCAGTGAGTAACTGTGTTTGTGCTGGCAACCCGCCCTGTGGTGCGTAATACGATGAATGAGTCATTCTGTTTTTCCACCCATTAGATACCACTGATCGATTAACGCACGTTCATCGTCTGTGATTTGTGTGAGATTGCCTATAGGCATGGCTTTGGTTACCACAACCTGCTGATAGATACTCTGGGCCTGCGCAGCAATAGCCTCCGCACTTTCAAACACGACCCCCTGCGGAGGCGCACTGAAACCGGGTTGGCTGGGCATTGCTGCATGACAACTGACGCATCGAGTCTGTATCACGCCTTGTACTTCGGCAAAAACCTCAGCGGTGTTGGTATGAGAGTCCGCTGCATTGATAACCGAGGGTCTGGGAACTATCGCAGCTGCCACACCCATAATCAGCACTGCAGCAACCACCAATGGAACCAGTGAGGCCTTACCCTGATGACGCTGAACAAAGAAGACTCGAATTAGCGCACCAGCAACAGACAGTACAATCAAGATAAGCCAATTGTAGGTATGGCCCCACGTGAATGCGTAGTGATTACTGATCATCACAAATAGCACGGGCAACGTGAAAAACGTGTTGTGCACAGAGCGCTGTTTGGCCCGTATACCGTGACTGGGGTCTGGTGCACGGCCTTGCTCTTTTGCCGCTACCAGGTCACGTTGACCCGGCATAATCACAAAAAATACATTAGCCACCATAATGGTTCCTAACATAGCGCCATAATGAAGATAAGCGCCTCGTCCTCCAAAAATCTGGCAAAGCCCCCACGCCACGACACTGACAAACACCAACATGGCAATGCTTAGTTTTGTTTCATGCTTTCCGATTGATGATTTACACAGTAGGTCATAGATAATCCACCCGAGAGCCAGAGTCAGCATACCCAGGAAGATAGCCACTGGTTTGCTTAGCACCATGACACTGGGATCAATCAGGTAAATCTCAGCCTGATACCAGTATATGAGTGAGATGAGAAACATGCCTGTTATCCAGGTGGTATAGGCCTCCCATTTAAACCAGTGCAGTGTGTCAGGAAGCTCTGGTGGCGCAACCTTATATTTCTGCGCATGGTAAAAACCACCACCGTGCACAGACCAGATTTCACCACCAACGCCACGTTTCTCATCAGCGTCAAGTTTGGGTGCCCGCAGACTGTTATCTAGCCAGACAAAATAAAAGGACGCACCAATCCAGGCAATGCCTGTGACAAGGTGAACCCAGCGTCCCAGTAAGCTGAGCCACTCCAGAATGTAGCCTTCCATCATCGTGTCCTCAGGCGCTGCCCGCTTTTAGGGTGGATTAGAAATACACAATATATCTGCACCCGCGTAACACCGATGCAAACAACGACAGACATACCACGGGGCTGCACCGGGTATTCGGCCCTTCGTACCTGACCTGGCAAATAAAAAACGCCTATAATCAACCAGTATTGTATACACAATATGTAGTTGCGGTGTGCCAGACATCACGCTGGATTCATAAACGGTGGGGTCTTTTTATGCCGTCAATTTCATCACAATTGAATGCTTAGCCCCAAACAATCGTGGTTCTACCCAATAGTAAAAATACCGTCTACTGTTACTGTCGTCACCAACTGCATGAGTACAACAAGTGTGAGCCACCGTTTTATCGACCCTCCAGCCGAGCTGACCAGAGAAGCGTTTATTCAGCGCTTTGGCAGCATCTACGAGCATTCTGCATGGGTTGCTGAACGCTGCTGGGATGCAGGTATCGTGCAGTCACATTCGCACGTTCATGCGCTGGCCCGTGCTATGGCGACAATCGTGAGTAACGCCTC
>CALKXZ010000237.1 GCA_938003775.1 uncultured Granulosicoccus sp.
AAATAGCTGAACAGGTACTGGAAAAGACTTTAATTAAGCAAGAGCAGGAACCTTACCGAAACGGGGCCTATTACTTTGAGCGGTACGATTTAAATTTAAAGCAATTTGATTTTGCGACTTCCAAAAGGACCAAAGGACAAAACCTGCCTGAAGTATCCGCTAATTTGGATACTGCCTTTTTGATCTTAAAATTACAACAGGTCTGTTCTTCTCTTTCTTATCAAGCAGTCAATCAACAGGAGATTCAAACAGGGTTATTAAGTTTGATTTTGCCTTATATCGAAGATAATCAGTTAACAGCAATTCCTGCAATTGGTATCTATTATCATTGCTTTTTAGCCTTGAGTGGGCAAGCTGAAAAAGAAAATTTTGCAAAGTTTAAATACCTATTATTTGAACACCAAGATAAATTTCCAAAAACAGAATGGAGTAGCCTTTTTCTATTTGGCACTAATATTTGTATCAAAATCATCAACAATGGAGACCTTACTTATTTAAAAGAAATTTTAGAGTTGTATAAAAAAGGATTGACCACCAATGCCTTGCTGAATAATGGAGTTTTATCTCGATTTACTTACCAAAATATTGTGACTTCAGCTATCAGAACAGGAGATTTAGAATGGACTCGTCAGTTTTTAATCGACTATAAAGAAAAGGTGGAGAAGACCTATCAAGAAAGTGCTTTCCGTTTTAATATGGCTCGACTTGCTTACACCGAACAGGACTACGAAACGGCCATTGACCTTTTGAGAGATACGGACCAAGCTGATTTACTGATTAATTTATATGCTAAAAATTTACTCTTAAAAATATATTATGAAATCGGTGAGTTCAAATTATTAGATTCTTTTCTGGATGCTTTTCAGATTTATTTGCGTAGAAAAAAAGAGATCGCTTCGCACAAGAAGAACTATTGGAATATGATTTATTACACCCAAAAACTGATGAAAGTTAATCCTTTTAATGCTGCGGCTAAGGCGAAATTGGCTAAACCGGCTGCCATGCGCTATACCGAAGTGCGCATGCACAAAATCACTCAGGAGTTGCTGGCAGACATCGATCAGGAAACAGTCGATTTTGTGCCCAACTACGACGGCTCAGAGCGAGAGCCTGGCGTACTGCCGTCGCGTATCCCCAACTTACTGGTCAATGGTGGCACGGGTATCGCGGTGGGTATGGCCACCAATATCCCGCCACATAATATTTCAGAGGTCATTAACGCCACCATTGCCATGCTCGATGAGCCAGACATCACCGTCGAGCAGCTCATGGAACACCTGCCCGGACCAGACTTCCCAACGCGGGGCATCATCAATGGTGCACGCGGTATCAAGGAGGCCTATCGCACCGGCCGAGGCAAACTGTATGTGCGGGCCAAAGCGGATGTCGAGCACAACGAAAAAACCGGCAAAGACACCATCATCGTTCACGAGTTGCCGTATCAGGTTAACAAAGCACGCTTGCTGGAAAAAATCGCCGAGCTTGTCAAAGACAAAAAAATAGAAGGCATCACTGAGCTGCGTGATGAATCAGATAAGGACGGCATGCGCATGGTTATCGAGCTGCGCCGTGGTGAATCTGGTGAAGTCATGCTAAACCAGCTGTACAAGCAGACGCAGCTACAAGTGGTGTTTGGGATCAACATGGTGGCCCTGGACGATGGTCAGCCAAAACTGTTGAATCTGGTGCAGGTGCTCAATGCTTTCATTCGACATCGTCGTGAAGTGGTGACACGTCGAACAGTCTTCCTACTGAAAAAGGCGCGTGATCGTGCGCACGTACTCGAAGGGTTGGCGGTGGCGTTGGCCAATATCGACCCCATCATTCAGCTCATTAAGGAATCGCAGAACTCACCTGAGGCCAAGGAAAAACTGGTTGCCCAGACCTGGGAGCCGGGCATTGTCAGTGGCATGCTTGAGCGAGCAGGTGCTGCCGCGTCAAAGCCTGAGAATTTGGCTGAGCACTATGGCCTGCATGAGGGGCGTTATCAGCTGACAGAGGTACAGGCCCAGGCCATTTTGGATTTGCGATTACATCGCCTGACTGGCCTTGAACAAGACAAGATCATTGCAGAATACAAGGAAATCCTCGAGAAAATTGAAGATTACCTGGATATCCTGACCGACCCTGAACGCCTGCGATTGGTTATCCGTGGTGAGCTGGTTGCCATTATTGAGCAATACGGCGATCAGCGTCGCACACAAATCCAGATCGATCACTCGGAAATGACAGTTGAAGATCTGATCGCTGACGAAGCTGTTGTCGTGACCTTGTCACACGGTGGTTACGTTAAGGCGCAGCCGTTGTCCGATTACCGCGCACAACGGCGAGGTGGTCGGGGCAAATCTGCAACTGCCATGAAAGATGAAGATTTTGTCGACAAGCTGTTTGTTGCCAGCATGCACGACACCGTGTTGTTCTTCACCAGCGTGGGTAAGGTTTACTGGAAGCGTGTGTACGAATTACCGGTAGCCAGTCGCGGTTCTCGCGGTCGTCCTATTGTCAACCTACTACCGTTGGAAGAGAACGAACGTGTCAACGCTGTGCTGACTGTGCGCGAATACACTGATACGCAATTCATTATTTTTGCCACCAGCAAAGGGGTGGTTAAAAAGACCGCGTTGTCTGACTTTTCACGACCGCGAACCAACGGCATTATCGCCATTGATTTGCGCATTGATGACTACTTGATCGATGTAGGACTGACAACGGGTGACAGCGACATCATGCTGTTTTCCAGCGGCGGTCGCGCCATGCGTTTTCATGAATCAACCGTTCGCAAGATGGGCAGAACGGCGGCCGGTGTTCGCGGGATTCGTATGCCTGAAGAAGATAGCGTAATCGGTCTGATCGTTGTAGTAGAAGGTGAGCGCACCATATTGAGTGCGACCAAAAATGGCTATGGCAAGCGCACACACCCAGACGGTTATCCCACCAAAGGGCGAGGTGGTATGGGTGTTATCGATATAAAGACCGCGGAGCGTAACGGCCCGGTCATCGGCGCTGTTCAGGTGGGTGAAGACGACGAAATCATGTTAATCACAGATGCTGGTACGCTGGTCAGAACGGCGGTTGGTGGTGTATCTACCGTGGGCCGTAACACGCAAGGGGTGCGTTTGATTCGGCTCAATGATGGCGAGTCTTTGGTTGAATTAACACCCATAGACGAATCAGATGTTCAGACCGATGATGTGCTGGATCTTGATGAAGACACAGATCCCGCTAACCCTGCCGACGCATCGCTAAATGCACCTGGAACAGATGCAGACGCGCCAACGTCTGACCAGTCTGCTTCGCACGATGACAACGAAACTAATGCCGCTGATGAGTCCGATGATGACATGGCTGATGGGACCTCTGACGATAACGATGACACTCTGTAGGTGTTTACACATTAAATTCAACCTCACTGTCACCGCCGCCAGTTCTTCGCCACAGGCCTGCTTGTAAATGAGCAGTTGGCGGAATAACTATCAGTGGGGACAACCCGCTTCATCTATCCATTGTCATGAATAGTGCAGGCTAGTGCGACGATCAACGCGAATGCCCAACTTTAATGCTGGGCCTGCGGCGATGCCGCAGGCGGTGCTTGAGTCAATACAGACCAACCTACAGGACTACCAAGGGCTTGGCTTGTCGGTGCTGGAGATGAGTCACCGGAGCCCAGAATTTGCTGAGATTGCCGCTAGAGCCGAAAGTGATCTTCGGCAACTGCTAGGCATCCCTACTGATTACGCAGTGTTGTTCATGCAGGGCGGGGCGAGCGCGCAGTTTGCGCTATGCGTGCAAAACCTTGACGTGCACGGCAAGGTGGCGTACGCGAACACTGGCTACTGGTCGCAAAAAGCCATGAATTGCGCACAGTCACTCACCGCCGTACAACAAGTTACTCACTGTTCAGAGGGTAAGACTATTCGTATCCCAGACAGTGCCGATTGGGCGCAATCACCGGGTGCCAGTTTTCTGCATATAACGGACAACGAAACCATAGACGGCATCGTGTTTAATGAGGTGCCCGCCACTGACTTGCCGCTGGTATGTGACATGTCATCGTCCATACTGTCACAGCCCATCGATGTATCTCGCTACGGCATGATCTACGCGGGAGCACAGAAAAACATTGGACCTGCAGGTATTACGCTGGTCATAGTGCACGAGGCGCTGCTGGCGCGCAGTGAATCGCAATCGTTGCCGCCTGTGTTCAGTTACTCTGCGATGCACAAGGCTGGCTCTATGTTGAATACCCCGCCAACCTTTGCCTGGTATGCAGCAGGCTTAGTGTTCGATTGGTTGAGACAGCAAGGCGGTCTGAGTGCCATGGCCGAACAGAACCAGCGGCAGGCGGCATCGGTTTACGCGGTGCTCGATGAGCATGCCTTGTACGTAAACCGTGTCGATCCTATCAATCGCTCACGCATGAACATTCCGTTTACACTGGCTGATGAGTCATTGACTGAAGCACTGCTGGTTGGTGCCAATGCACGTGGGTTCATCGGACTCAAGGGACATAAATCCATCGGTGGGCTACGGGCTAGTCTGTATAACGCGGTGACTGATCAGGCTGTCGAGGATTTGGTTGACTACCTGGCATCGTTTGCCCGAGAACATGTATGAGCACTGACGATCAAGCCTACGATGAAACGCTACCCTCGCACAGTGGTGGCAGCATTAATTTGGCCGACATCCGCAAGGAAATTGATGCAATTGACCTGCAATTGCAGGCTTTACTGAATACACGTGCTCAGGCGTCTTTGAAAGTCGCCCGTGTAAAGCTTGCTGCAGCACAGGGGCAACCCGTCGATTTCTACCGACCGGAACGCGAAGCACAAATTCTGAAAGCGGTGGCCAGTCGAAATGAAGGCCCCATGAGTGACTCGGCCGTACAGCGAATATTCCGCGAGATCATATCCGCAAGCTTGGCATTGGAAGAACCCATGCGAGTGGCGTATCTTGGGCCCGAGGGCACCTACAGCCACGCGGCGGCTGACCGCCATTTTGGCCATGCAGTTGAGACAGTTCCAGAGAGCAGTATCGCGGATATTTTCCAAGCAGTGGAAGCTGGGCGCGTGCGCTTTGGCGTGGTACCGGTTGAAAATTCAACCGAAGGGGCAATCAACCTGACGCTGGACTTATTAACTGAAACGACCCTTCGTGTGTGTGGTGAATCCAGATTGCGTATCCAACATAGCTTGCTCAGTCGTTCAGATTCCATGAATGCGATAACAGCGGTACATGCTCACCCGCAAGCGCTGGCGCAGTGCTGGCATTGGCTCAATGCGCACCTACCTAACGTGGAGCGCGTAAGCGAGAGCAGCAACGCAGCAGCGGCAAAACTGGCTGTTGAAACACCGGGTATTGCGGCCATTGCGGGCGACACTGCTGCCGAACTCTATGGCCTTAATACATTGATGAAAGGCATTGAAGATGAGAAAAGCAACACGACACGTTTTCTGATCATTGGTGACCAGGACATACCACCCAGCGGTGACGATGCAACACTGTTGTTAGTGTCTGCACCGCATCGCCCCGGTGGTTTATGCCGTTTACTGCAGCCGCTGGAAGCTGCAGGTGTCAGTATGACCAGCATTGAGTCGCGACCGTCACGCTCCGAGCTTTGGGTCTATGTTTTTTTTATCGCGGTAGACGGGCATCAGCACGATGCAACTCTGGCCCCTGTGTTGGAACAACTGCGCGAGCTTGGGCCTCAAGTGAAAGTACTTGGGTCCTACCCACGTGCCCTGTAAATTCGAGCGTGAAACGCTGTGTATAGTGGGTCTCGGCATGATCGGCGGCTCATTAGCTGCAGCACTCAAGGCGGCAAACTACACCGGTGAGATCGTGGCACTTGTACGCTCCGAACAAACCGGTAAACGCGGTGTGGAGCTGGGTATTATCGACCGTTATTCACAAGAGCCTGCCGAGGTTGTGGTTGGCGCGCGTATTGTCATGCTGGCTGTACCCATGCTGAGCATGCGTTCGCAACTGGAAATGATCAAACCCAGTCTCGACGACAGCACCATCGTTACCGATGCCGGCAGTGTCAAGGGGCCGTTTATTCAAGATGCGCGTCAGGTTTTAGGTAGCCTTTCTCGGGTTGTACCTGGCCACCCCATTGCGGGTCGTGAGAAAACGGGTGTGGATGCAGCCGACGCTCACTTGTATAAAAACCGACGGGTGCTGTTAACACCGGTTGACGAAACAGATCCGCAGGCGATTGCGCGGGTCGCTGCCCTTTGGCAGCAAGCGGGTGCTGAGGTTGAAACCCTGAGCCCCGAGCAACATGATCGTGTGCTGGCTGCGACCAGTCACTTGCCTCATGTCCTGGCGTTTGCCCTGGTCGATACCTTGGCAACGCAGCAAGAGGCCGAAGAGATTTTTCGCTATGCTGCAGGTGCGCTCCGGTCAAGACCGACGAAACCAGCTAGTCACTGTCGAGGAACGTTCGCACTAACCCAGCAAAACGCTTGGGATCTTCGAGCGATGTCAGGTGCCCGAGACCAGCGAGCTCCATAAACGACGCATGAGGAAGCAGCGCACACTGCCAATGAGTGCCAGAGGCACGTTGCCTATAATGATCAGGCTCAAGGCAACTGACTTGTAGCG
>CALKXZ010000238.1 GCA_938003775.1 uncultured Granulosicoccus sp.
GATAATGTTGGGAATGAGGGTACAGATACTTTAGTTGATGTTGAGAAGCTAATCTTTGCTGATGGTGTCTTTGAGAATGGTGCATTTACGCCTGATGAACCTGAACCAATGAACACTCCGCCACCGTACCTACTGAGTCAGTTGGCGCTGAGTAGCATCATTGAAAATGAAAATCGCCCTTGCGTATTCTACTTTCACCCGTGGGAAATTGATCCTGGGCAACCCAGGATGAAAGGTATCGATCTGAAAACAAGATTCAGACACTATGTGAATTTGAAACGTATGGAGCCGAAGCTTTCTGCCTTGCTTAGCGATTTCAGATGGGGTCGAATGGACGATATTTATTTAAACTCTTCGGTTAATCATAAGAAAGAGTTTATGGTCGATATATAGAACCTCCACCACAGACAAATTATAAAATTTGTTATGCTACAAAGAGTCTGCTCCCCGAAAACTAGCGCCTCTCCTGCTGAGAGATCAACGGCTATCGGCTAATGAATTTACAGTGCGCTCGTTTCACCGTCGCGCGGTTGCCAGTCCCGTGTATTGATTTGATAATAATGATTTCAATGCCGCCGGTCGGAGATTCCAAAGCTGCTTCGACATTTTGTTTGAGAGGTGCGAGTGCCATATGTATGATTGATTCAGTGCCTGAGCATGCACTACTGTCATTAGGCTTTATGTGCCGGTTTTGAAACAAAGCTAACGGATAGGTCGCTACGTTGCCACTGGCTGGCTTAGCATCGCATGTAAAAGACAGATCATTTTTTTGCGAATCGTATAAACCATCAAGGCGGTTAGGGTATTGGCATGCACTGTATTCAATCGATATATCGCAGTTTTTGTTTACTGTAGCTTCGTCGACGTTGTGTTCAAGTTCATCAATAGAACTCATATTGCCAATATCGATGGCAAATTCAAGCTCCCGTCCTAATTCATAAACCGGTTTACTGGGATTACGGGTATTCCAGACAAAATAACCATCTTCTGGACATATGCTCGTGTCTCCAGTGTGTGGATTAGAACTCTCTGTAGCATAATAACCAGATCTAAAAAATTCCTTCAGAGTCTGCAGCGGCATGACCATCGGGTCAGGTGGAAAATCAATACCGGGTTTGAATAGCGTTGGTGATCTAGCAGGACTGGCAGATCGTAAGGCAGGTTCGATTAGTATGGGAAATTCGGCGAGTTTTATCTGATCTTCAGGCGGATTAATTTTCTCTGCTGTTTTTTTTAGCTTGGAAGATTTGCTAGTTCTGTCCGGTTGGTCTTCGAGTGTATTTTGCATGCCTTTTTTATCAACCGGAATTCTGGCATCGCTAACGTGCTGATTTGGGGTGCAACTCCAGGCTAATTTGTTCGTAAGTTTTGTTAGAAAATCCTGATAACGTGCTACGCAAAAATCTGGATCAGAATTGGCAAACCAAAGTCGCTCAGACGTGTTTCCTTCGTCCGGCTTCCGGTAGGTGACATCGCAAGGTACGCCAGATGGGTTTTCTATTGATAACTCAACAACTCGAGTCACCCCCTTCCGAACACAATTGGATGACTCGCGCACTTGTGCAAAAGACTCAGTTGAGTAAGTAAAGACAACGTAGAGTACGAATCCGATACACAGATATCTCATCGTCAAATTCCCTGTCATGGTTGACAATGCGCGAGGCTCGCTTGATGTTGGACAATTGTAACTCAGGATTACCGGGAGTATTGTGATTGATGGCTGTGCGGCCGTATTGGTGGGTTGGGTTATGCGAATCTTCGTCTGTCTTGAATATTGAGATTGCCGGTATAGATCATCAGGCAGATTTCGAGTAGGGACATTTCACGGCAGAGAACAGATACAAGCGGCTAAACCATTAGGTGTATTACGAGCGCCGCTGATGTTGAGTGTATGTGATTGAATCTCTTGGAGATATAAGGTATGCCACAGGAGAACGATTGTAGGCCTAGCCTCGCTTTCAACTCTGTACTGGTAGTGATCGCAGAGTTAAATGTGTACCTCATCAATGAAAAAAGGGCCTTGCCAACACTAATTTCACATCGATATGGCGAAAGATACTTACTTAACACCTAAGCAGGATGCAATTCAGGCGTACGTGCAGATATAAACGATTTATCTAACTGACGTGTTGCTTTTTTTACGCGATCGCCCCATTCGATCCTTAGTTTCTCCCATTCCTTAACCACCACCTTCGAATGGTCTAGCGCCACAGACGCCAACGGTATAGCCTGATCAACAGCTACATCACACGTCATGGTAGCAAATTCAACCAACCCTATTGGCAGAAACCCCGAGGCTCTCTCGTACGTATCGATCAGGCCATACGCCGTATACCCGCCAATACAATCCAGCGACTGGCCGTCTTGCAAATCTGTTTTAGCCATGGCAACAACTTCTGCAACGTGAGGTTCAGTCACGCTGGCAAGAGGTGTTTGGTCAAGCAGCACCTGCGCAAGGGTTGCTGGCAATTCCAGATGGACCAGGTGGTAGGGGCGGAAGAAAAAGTAATCTGGGCCATCCCCCATTTTGTATAAAGACAGCGCTTTCTTATGCAGCGTTACATTCTCATGGCGTGCGATAACGGCCACGCCTGCGCCAAAATCACCGCCCAGGGTGTAGTCGATGTATTTGCCGTCAGGTAGTGCCGCGGCGCAATCGCGCACTACGTTTTCCTGTGTTGTTTCAATGCCGTGCATGCCGCGAATGCTTGGCGGCATGCCTGTCGCATTGGCAACCACTGCCTGTTCCACCTGCATCTTGGTACCGTCGCCGAAGGCTGTGGTCATGTGTGATGAGGTGGTGTCTCTGGCGGCGTAGTCTGCGCCACTACTCGGGTTTTGATGGGTGTTCAAGTAGCGTTTGCAGTTGAGCATGGTGGTTACTTCAAAGCCCATGTTCTCCACCTGTTGAGCAATGCGAAACAGAGCGCCGGGTTGATCTCCATCGGCGATGGTGTAGACAACACCGTTCTCGCGGGCTTTCTTATGGAACAGCCAACCCAGCAACGCGTCTACTTCGGCGTTATAGGATACGACATGGTGGCCATATTCAATACTGGCCAGAATAGCTCGTGTACCGTAATCCAGCGCACCGGTCGCTTCGACAACAGCGCCAATTGCCAGGTTGCTTAATACGTCATAGTGGTGTGTGATTGCTGGCCGCTGCCTAGCAATGGCTTTTGCCAGAATACCTGGGTCATCAGAGATGACAATGTCGTCCTCATTAACACCTAAGTCGGTGAATGCCTTGATCGCGTGTGCAGGGGTTCTGTTAACAATAATAGCCGGGCGCACGCCGGGTGTGTGTTCGAGCACATGAACAACCCCAGAGGCTACGTATCCAGCGCCCACGATAGCTATGGGGATTTGGCCGTTTTCTCGCTCAAATGCCTGCAGGCGCGTCCAAGAGTCCATTGAGTATTAGTCCTAATAGTTAATGTTCTAAAGCCGAAAAGGCTAACGCAACAATAGTAGCGAAATATGTTCAGCCGATGTGGCTTGTCAAAACCTCCAGTTTCAGGAAGGGTGAATGAAAGCGCGGTAGTCCTTAGCTCACGTACCAGCAAGTGCGGTGGTTGTGTCAGCTTTGTAACAACTTTGCCCATAGAAAATGTGAATTAAGTTGGCTTTTCCGAAAACCTCAAATGGTTTGATCAGGAAGGCCAGGTAGGCATTATTAATCGATCAGGCAGAAGCTGGCGCGCGGAAAGGGACAGGCGATTAATGCACACAGGATTAATACTGACAACGCGCTCAGCAAAAACTCAACCCTTATTATTGAATCCATCCGGCACTCAGCCAATTCCCATCGCACTTGAGTACCATTAGCCGCCAAACGTTATATCCCGTTTAGCAGTCGAGATAGTCACTGTAAAACCCATGACGACATCGATGAACGAGGCCAGAGTCAAAATCAGAAAGGTGGTGTTGCCCAGTCTGGGGCCGACCAGAAATTCAATCAGAAATATCACAAACACCATGAGCGACAGGGCATGGTCGATGATGGACACCACAGATGTACGGGTGGCTTTGAACGTCTCTATGTAGAGAAACACGATGGCGCTAATAATGAACGCATCGCTCATCGTCAGTATTATCTGACGGGACGATGGCAGTCTGAACTCGAACAGAATCAGGTTGAGCCAGGACTGATCAATCGGGCCCGAGAGCATCGCCAGGTTGGCGGCTATCAGGAGATACGCAAACAGCGGTATCGATAAAAACAGGCGCATGGGTAAATGGCTCTAGACACAGTCACCTAGGAGTATAGAAGGCGGATGAGCCAGCCGAGTTTTAAGTTAGGGGCAATCAGCAGTTGTAGATTCGTCTACGGGTCCTCACAACCCTTAGGCGGCAGACTTTTGCCGACACATGAAACACAGTAAGCCAGCAGCCATCAATACAAGCGGTGCGGAACTGGGAACCTGGTTAGTGGCTATGCTGAAAACGCCTGGAACCACGTTTGAGCCACTGTTGCTATCACCTGGGTTACTTAGCCGGGAGCGGGTAATTATGTTGCCCGCACCTATGCTGGCTAGGTGGTCGAAAGGGTCTGCGTTAAAATCTATTTGGTAACGGATGTCGGAAGCAGATATGAAACTGCCCACATAGTCCGCCTCTGTACCCACTTCATCTGTCAGGTTCCAGAAGTTGGAAGTGTCCGGCAGATATTGCCCAGCTGAATCACCGAAAAGGCTCAGCGGGGACTGAGTCAGTTCGACCCTGGTCGCCTGTTGATTGAGACCGTAGTTCATGAGGCCGTAGACAAGGCCGTTAACAGAACCGCTGTCTCCTCTACCGGTGCTACCGAAAAATTCGAACTCAAAAAATAGAAGCAAACAACAATCAAAACTCAATATTTGGCAGGGCAAGGTACAGTCGCTCCACAGGTTGTCTGGCCTGATTGATGATGATCTTTCATTTTAGTGTTTAATTGATCTATCACATTTTTGTTGAAGTTCTGCGTACCTATTTTTAAGTTACTTTAGGTCTGTGCTAGCTATTTACGCATCACCTGTTTTATTTAAAACCCTTATAATGAGGTTCTATTTAGATTGTAAATTTTAAAGGTAATAAATTTATGGCGAATAACTATTCCAGTTGGCCGGTGGATAAGCTTGAAAAGGAAATCATTAAAATAAAGGGAATTATAAAAACAAGAAAATCCAGAGATAAAAAAGAAGCTTTGGCGAAAGTCATGGCTGTTGCTCGTAAAAGTGGATTTGAATTACACGAGCTCGTTGAGGGTGGTAAATCTGCGAAGGCGGGTAGTGCGAAGAAGGTTGTTAGGAAGAAGGCCAAGGCGCGCGGCAAGGTTGCACCAAAATACAAGAATCCGGAAAATTCCAAAGAAACCTGGACGGGCCGTGGTCGAACACCGTTATGGGTTCGCGGCATTCTTGATAAGGGTGGGTCGTTAGATAATATTTTGATTAAATAGTCCGGTCGATACACCGGTCAATTCGGTTTGGCCGGTATTGAATAAGGCACTCTCACCCAATATGCTCCAGCAATACAGTCCTGGCCTCATTGAGCTTGGTGGCCAGGTAGTCATTGCCACCTTTGTCCGGGTGAAAACGACCCATTAGTGAACGGTGTGCCGATACGATTGAATCGCGATCCAGCTCACCACTTAGGCCCAGTACCTGCTGAGCCTCTGCAACGCTCATCGCTGTCTGGCGTGGCTGAGGTGTACGATCGCCGGTGGGGCCGTTCCCGGG
>CALKXZ010000239.1 GCA_938003775.1 uncultured Granulosicoccus sp.
ACTTGTGGACTGGTTATTTACCGAGTCACCTGTCTTTACATCGTTGGATGTTGCTGCATGGCCATCAATGTCAGAGGCTGCGCTGATGCCCATGTCAGTGGTCGAGCCGGTGTCAATATCATTGGCTCCACTGGTGTCAACGTTAGTGGCCAATTTGATGCCAGCATCAATAGTCGAGCTGGTATCAATTTCTTTGGTTGGGTTAGTGCCAATAGCAATGGTCGAGCCGGTGTCAATACCATTAGTCTCGCTGGCGCCAACAACAGCAGCTGAATTGGTATCAATGGCCTGCCAATTCGCTTTCGCGTGACTGCTTGAATCTTCCATGAGTTAGTTTCCTTTTTCGAAGTGTCAATATACCATCGTTCCAGCAAAATCTCAAGTACAAAGCTGTAAATAAATATAGTTGTAAAATATCTCAATCAACACCTAATTAAAATCTAATCAACACCTTGTCAACGCATCGCTGGGCCGATCGATATAAACTAAAACGCTGATACGAGATAAACAATAATCCCGTTGCTGACACAAGAGGTCAATGGTCTATTTACTCTCATGTGACATTCGGTTATGGATAAGAAATCGACAAACATACGGATAGCAACCAGAGCTGATCTTCAAGACGTGCAGTTGTGTGCTCGGGCTGCCTATGCTAAGTACATTGAGCGAATGGACAAAGAGCCTGCGCCAATGTTTGCTGACTTCAAACAAAAAATTGATCTTGGTCAAGTTTACGTTGCAATTTGCGGTTTTTCACTTGCTGGATATGTGGTGTTTTACCCTGTTGAAAACCATATGCATCTGGAAAACGTGGCTGTTTTTCCTTCTCAAAGTGGCCAAGGGATAGGGAAAATGCTGGTAAAATTTGTTGAGCAGGTAGCACGCAACAAAGGCTTTGATGCTGTGGAGCTTTACACAAACGAAGCCATGACAGAGAATCTGTCTATGTATCCTATGCTGGGTTATGTAGAGACCCACCGTATGCAGCAGGAAGGATTCAACAGAGTATTTTTTCGTAAATCAATTTGACCACTCTGAGCTCACCAAAAACGATTCACAGTCATCGTCATAATGATCATATTCTATGTGTCGTTAGTCTCGCATAAAATAGTTAGCACAACACATTTTACGAACATGCAGAATCTAACCTCCGCATGATGATATTGCAACCACGGCAGCTTAATTCACGGTGACAAAGTAACGTCATTAGACGGTTGCACGGTAATGCCATTGGATAGCGCGACGTAATGTTCTAGTCACCATGCAGCTAAGTTAGGGTAAG
Source organism: uncultured Granulosicoccus sp. (assembly GCA_938003775.1). Lineage (GTDB taxonomy): Bacteria > Pseudomonadota > Gammaproteobacteria > Granulosicoccales > Granulosicoccaceae > Granulosicoccus. Next base: position 1,283 of record CALKXZ010000239.1, read on the forward strand.
TGTTTCTCAACCCTAGAAAATCAGCCACAACATATGAGTCTGATGTTTATCGTTATTGACCGACACAAAATTGTCTGACACGAATTTGTCTGAAACTAACTGCAATAGCGCGACTGTCATTCGCTGTTCTGCAGCGTAGAGACATTGACGAAAATCCACACGTAACCTATCGGGAAAGAGCGATATTTGTCTCCTGCGGTAATCAGATGATGTGTGTGCTTGGTGTAACGTGCTCGAATTCTGATGCATTGAGTTCTGGTGTGCATGTTGCTCGAGGGTCACTTGCAGTCCCGAGATCACATTGCTCTCAAGTCTAATAGACCAATTAAAGCATACGAGTTTATTCCAATCAGACAGTCGTGATGACAACAATACCTTCAAGCTTTAAACACCATCCTAGAGCCGAATCAGTTACATCACTAAATTTGGCAGGTAGGTTAGGGGAGGAGATAAAAGACACTCGACGTTTTATTCGTCACATTCTACAGCTTATGTTTACCAAGCCTGTCTCTGTAGGGTTAGCACTGAGTGTTGTCATGGCAAATACCCACGCCGAAGAATCCATTACCGGTATTTTGACAGATTTCGGTGGCTTTTATGAGTCTTATGAAGATGCAGTATCTTCAATAAAACCGAATGCAGCCCACAACCTGATCGGTTTTCAACAAGGAGGAACCATCTATAGCACGGGTGTTAATGATCAGTTGTTGGTCAATAGCGCCATCAGTTTCACCACATCCACGTTTAAAGCGTTGGTGCCGTTTTCATTTGTATCAAACAATGTAGGCCAAGGTGCGCTAGATGATGGGAGTTCATCATCAGCAACTGGGCCCGTGTATCCGATCACCAGTAATGATATCACTGCGTATATGACTGATGGTATTAATGGACTGGGTATGTCCACGTTTGGCAACAATGTTGGTACGACCATAAATTTTAATGTCAGTAACATCAAAATTACCGCGTTAAACGACCCTGCGCCTGAATTTATTTATTTCAACAATGCGGTGCCTTCAGGTTCACAAGTGAATTTTAAGCTCTTTAACGCATCGAATGTACAGCTGGGTGTAACCGCCAGTAGCGTCGAGAACAGTCATCCTTCTATCGCTAACTTAACCAATGATCGCTTCAAGACGACTCCACCGTTCGTATCCGCCTCAACCAATCAAAGCGTCAGTATTCAAGGGTTTACATTATCACTGACAGATTTTGACGTAACAGCAGCTGAGCTGAGTACGGCAACTCGTCTTGAAGTAAAGTTACCCAATGCCGCAGACCCACCCTTTATTGCATATAATGCTGACTCGCTACTGGCTTGCGCTGTTGGCGATGCTGACAATGATCGTGTATGTGACTTAGTTGAAGGCAGTGAAGATTCGGATGACGATGGTATCAATGATGATCAAGATACCGACAGCGATAACGATTCCATCCCTGATATTTATGAGGGCACCGGTGATGTTGATGGCGACACTGTGCCAAATTACCTGGATTTGGACTCGGATGGCGATGGCATTGTGGATAGTGCGGAGGATACCTCTATGCCGGAGGCATCCGGCATTGATTCCGATAGTGATGGTATAGACGATATCTACGATGTATCTACCGGCGGTGGAGTTGATGTAGACGGTAACGGATTTATAGATTCCTTGGAGCCGACAGATTCTGACAGTGACGGCACCCCAGATTTTTTAGATAATGACTCTGATGGCGACGGGATCTTAGATATCGTTGAAGGTAGTGACGATACCGATACGGACTCCTTACCCAATTACTTGGATTTAGATTCAGATGCGGATGGAATTAATGACAGTATCGAAGGCGCAACTGATGACGATGCAGATACAAAGCCTAACTTTATTGATACCGATTCTGATGACGACGGTATAGACGATAGCGTTGAAGGAGTATTAGATACCGATTCAGATACCACCCCGAATTACCTTGATACCGATTCAGATGGTGATGGCATTGATGATAATGTTGAAGGCAGTGTGGATGCCGACAACGATACGTTCCCCAACTACGTCGATACAGACTCAGATGATGATGGGATAGACGATAGCGTTGAAGGAGTATTAGATACCGATTCAGATACCACTCCGAATTACCTTGATACCGATTCAGACGGTGATGGTATCAGTGACGCTGTGGAAGGTGCACTAGACTCCGATGGTGATGGCTTGTCGAATGCCGTAGATATCGATGCTAATAACGATGGCATTCCAGATATGTCCGTAGGTAATGGTGACACCGACACCGATGGAGTTGCTGATTTTCTAGACAGTGATATTGACGGTGATGGTATTGCCAATGTTATTGAAAATAGTGCAGGGGACGGTACAGACACCGACAATGATGGTACGCCCGATTACCTGGATACAGATTCAGATAATGACGGTATCAGTGATGACAGGGAAGGCAGTGTTGACACCGATGGTGACAGTATCATCGATGCCCAGGATATTGATTCGGATAATGATGGGTTGACTGATCGTATTGAGGGCCATGTGGATACCGACGATGATGGTGTTGTTGATGCGCTTGACCGTGACAGCGATAACGATGGAATTCTGGACGCTCTAGAGGTGGGAATAACACCGGATCAACCGCTAGACACAGATGGCGACGGTATTATCGACGCTCGGGATCTAGACAGCGACAATGATGGACTCACCGATACCCTCGAAGCCAATGGTCGTGATGACAATGGTGATGGCAGAGTGGATGAATTCTTAGATACTGACAATGACGGTGTGGATGATGCTGTACAAGCTGAGCCTTTGGTAGTAGGGGATTTTGATGCTGATGGCATTCGTGATTTTCAGGATCTTGATAGTGATAACGATGGCTTGACCGATACCTTGGAAACGCAAGGTAGCATTGCAGATGCGGATCGCGATGGCCGTGTTGATGGATTCACTGATGCGAACGGGAATGGCCTGGAAGATTCACTGGAAAGCGCAATGACGCGGGTTTTAGCGGATGATACAGATGGGGATGGTGTGCCAGACTACCTGGATAGAGATACAGATGGCGACGGCATTCTTGATCTGGTCGAAGCAGGTGGGCAGGATTTGGATAACGATGGGATCGTTGATAGCCTGGCAGACACTGATAACGACGGGATTCCCAACAGTGTCGATGTGGATAACACACGCGGCAATGATGCTGATAGTGATGGAATAGACGACAGCGCAGATATTGACTTTAATACAGGAGCGCTAGATACCGATTCTGACGGGATCATTGACCGCCTTGATCCGGATCTGGATGGCGACGGGCTGGCTAATTTTCTTGACGATGGAACCGGTCATGTCCTCTCTCTTCCCGATACAGATAGTGACGGTGTACCCGACGTTGAACAGGTTGATTCACCGGATGTCTCAGCGGCCAGCCCCGGTGTGGCTCGTACCGGTCTGTCGGGTAGTGGCTGCGCAATTGGCCACGACCAAGACGGACAAGACCCACTGCTCCTCCTGTTGATGGTATCGGCTGCAGGTCTATTTGTTAGGCGCCGGACAAGTCGTCGAATAGAACTGGCGTTAGAGCAGTAGCTACTCGGGGTGTTCACCCATTACGAATCTCCAATTCGGTGGTCTCACCACTGGGGGTAAAACCAAACACACGTCCGTAGAACGTCAGTTCAGACTGGAACGCTTTAACGATGGTTGTGGCCTGCCGAAAGCCATGCTGTTCACCGTCAAATTCAAGGTACGCCACCGGTACACCCAGCTTGTCCAGCGCATTAACGATCATGCGTGACTGGTTTGGCGGCACGATGGCATCCTCTGATCCCTGTAACACAATCATCGGCGCATTGAACCCATCCAGATGGTTGATGGGAGAGCGGGCAGCGTACACCTGCTTATCGGCTGGCCAGGCACCAATCAAACTATCTAAATAGCGCGATTCAAATTTATGTGTGTCATTAGCAAGTGCTTCCAGATCAGCCACACCGTACAAACTGGCACCCGCAGTAAACGTGTCGTGGAAGGCCAACGCTGATAACACCGTAAAACCACCGGCACTACCGCCCCGAATAATCAGCCGTTCAGGGTCAACGTCCCCCCGTTCAGATAAAAAGTGCGCAACGGACACACAATCCTGCACATCAACAACACCCCATTGTCCTTCAAGTTTTTTACGATACGCGCGGCCGTAACCACTACTACCGCGATAATTAACATCGACCACTGCAAAGCCGCGGCTGGTCCAGAATCGTTGCGCTAATGATAACTGCGAGCGTGCAGCAGAAGTAGGTCCACCGTGCGCCAGCACTATTAAGGGCGGGCGTTCGTTGGCCATGCCCGTATATTGAGCACTAGCAGGTGCAAAGAACAGCGCGTGGGCGTAGTCATCTGCGTGAGCACCTGTGGGAAAACGAATGATTTCGGGGGCCGGCAGGTAGTCATCAGACAGTGGTAGATCTCGGGGCGGTCGAACCTGTTGCCCGTCGAAGTACACACCGGTTTCGCTGGTCCATGACGCGCTGGCAAACGCCAGTTTGTCACCCGAGATTCGTACCGAATGAAACGCTGTTTGTTCTGGGTAGCCGTGCAGATGGTCAACACCTGCGCGAAACACAGCGGCGGTTACCTGACCATCTTTGTTAAAGTCATAGCGGGACAGGCCATGAACCCAGGGCGGGTAGCCAATTTCACCATCGACTGTTAGCACCGGTGATTGTTCACCGAGGCAATACAACTGCCACAAATCATCACGATCGGACAGGTAGTGCAGGCGATTTTGAGGCGACCAGACAGGTTGTACGATGGCTTCATTCACACCACCAGCGACCTGTTGAATGTCGCTAAGTGCAGCACTGTCGCTACTGGTCGTCAGAGTTGCCAGCATCAGGCTGGTATCGTCCCAGGGCATATTGGGGTGATGCCATTGAACCCAGGCGAGCTGCGTGCCATCCGGTGAGATAC
>CALKXZ010000240.1 GCA_938003775.1 uncultured Granulosicoccus sp.
CGTTTTCGCTTTGGCTATGGTCTGTCGCCAGCCATCGTGGACGTTGCCCGAATCGACTATCACGCTGATCTCATCCTCACTGTTGATAATGGTGTTGCCTCTGTCGACGGTGTGGCGCACGCAAATACTCTGGGTATTGATGTGATCGTTACCGACCATCATCTTGCGCCCAAGGTGCTGCCCAGCGCCTGCGCCATCATTAATCCCAACATACCCGGGTCCAGGTTCGCAGGTCAGCATCTGGCAGGTGTTGGCGTTATCTTCTACACGCTATTGGCGTTGCGGGCGGAGCTGCAACGGCGCAATGATCCCGCAAGCAAAGCGCCACTGGCAGCGCTACTGGACCTGGTGGCAATAGGCACAGTGGCCGATGTCGTGCCGTTGGACAACACTAACCGTACCCTGGTTGAACAGGGCTTACGACGCATTCGCTGCGGCGTTACGCGCCCGGGTGTTTTGGCATTGCTTCGTCAGGCCGGGCGTTTGGCGCCCGCTCTGTCTACGCAGGATATTGGTTTTGGCATTGCGCCGCGTATTAATGCTGCAGGCCGCCTGGAAGACATGCGCATTGGTGTGCAGTGCTTATTAGCCGATACACAGGAGGAGGCGGACCAACTTGCCCACTCGTTGAATGAGCTCAACAAACAGCGCCGCAGCATCGAGCAGAGTATGCGTCGCGAAGCACAAGCGCAATTGAACGACCATGCTATTGCCGAGCAGGTGTCCGGTTTACATGATGCGGGTGCGTTTGGTGTGTGTCTTATAGATGAGAATTGGCATCAGGGTGTCATTGGAATTCTGGCTGGTCGCATTAAAGATACGCTGCACCGCCCGACCATTGTGTTCACCTTAGATGATGATCATAACCTGAAAGGCTCAGCACGCTCGATACCCGGTGTGCACATACGCGACGTACTACAGGCGATTGTTACCCGACACCCGGGAATGATTGAAAAATTTGGCGGTCATGCCATGGCCGCCGGTTTGAGTTTGCCGCGCCGATTCCTAGAGCCGTTCAGACAAGCCTTTGATGAAGCCGTGAAGCAGGCTGTTAATGGCCGTTATCCAGAGCGTGAATATAGTTGTGACGGCTCGTTGACAGAGCAAGAGAGAACATTGGGTAACGCACGGTTGATGAGCCATCTAATGCCGTGGGGGCAGGGGTTTGAGCCGCCTGAGTTCGTTGATCAGTTCACGGTTGTTAGCCGCAAGGTTGTGGGTAATGGGCATTTAAAGCTCGGGCTGTGCAGCGAAGCTGCTCGTGATCGTGTGCTGGATGCTATTGCGTTCAATTGCAGTGTCGAGGTCCAAACAGGGGATCGAATCACACTGGTCTATGCGCTGGAGGTCAATACCTGGCAAGAACGCGAGAGTCTGCAACTGCGAGTGCGTTATATGGAAGCTGTGAATATTGAGCAGGCCGTATTGCGGTAAACTCGCAGCAACATTTTTTCGCTCCTATTTCTGTCGATACTGTCCTTTGCCATGATTGAAATTAACCCGTACATGACCCACATCGAGGACCTTCGGCAGCGCGCCGATTCCCTCCGGGGGTATCTTTGACTACGACGGCAAAAAAGAAGAGCTAGAAGAGGTACTGCGCGAACTGGAAGATCCTGCCGTTTGGAGTGATCCGGAAAAAGCCCAGAAACTTGGCCAGCGCCGTGCCTCATTGCAGGACACCATAGACATCATAGAAGCGCTGGATTCGGGTCTGGGCGATGCCGGTGATTTGTTGGAGATGGCTCGTGAAGAGAATGACGAGGATACGGTCACAGCCGTTGCAACTGATCTGGCGAGTCTCGAAGAACGTGTGGCCGGTCTGGAGTTTCGCCGTATGTTTGCAGGTGATGCTGATGTTGCCCCTGCTTTTCTTGATATTCAGTCCGGCAGTGGTGGCACTGAGGCACAGGACTGGGCCGAGATGTTGTTGCGCATGTATTTGCGCTGGGGAGAGTCACAGGGTTATAAGACTGAACTGATTGAAGCCTCGCCAGGTGATGTTGCTGGCATCAAGTCAGCGACCATTCGTTTCGACGGTGAGTACGCGTTTGGTTGGTTGCGCACAGAAACCGGTGTACATAGACTGGTGCGTAAAAGTCCGTTCGATTCGGGTAGCCGCCGACATACCTCATTTGCGGCCGTATTCGTCTCGCCAGAAGTGGACGACGATATCGACATTGATATTAACCCCGCAGATTTGCGTATTGATGTTTACCGTGCCAGCGGAGCCGGTGGTCAGCACGTTAACCGCACCGAGTCTGCCGTGCGTATTACCCATGAACCTAGCGGCATTGTGGTGCAATGCCAGAACGATCGATCTCAGCACAAGAATAAGGCAACAGCCATGAAGCAGCTGAAATCCAAACTGTATGAAGCCGAACTACAACGCCGTCAGGGAGATCAGCAAGTTGTGGAAGAAGGTAAGTCCGATATTGGCTGGGGTAGCCAGATACGCTCCTATGTACTGGATCAATCCCGCATTAAGGATCTACGCACAGGTATCGAAACCAGTAATACGCAAGCCGTACTGGATGGAGACATCACCGCTTTTCTGACCGAAAGCCTTAAAGCTGGCTTGTAACCCAAACACACAGACACATGAACGACGACGACAATCAGCTGATTCAGCAGCGCCGTGCGAAACTGGCCGTGCAACGCAGCCACGGCAACGCGTTTCCGAATACGTTCCGACCCATGCATCAGGCTGCTAGCTTGCATGCAGCGCACGATGGTAAGGAGAAACAAGCACTAGCAGCTGAGGATATTAGCGTCAGTGTTGCCGGACGTATGATGTTCCAACGCATTATGGGCAAGGCTAGTTTTGCGGATTTGCAAGATGTCAGCGGCAGCATCCAGTTGTTCTTTCATCAAGGCACCTTGGGAGAGCCACTGTATGAGCAATTCAAAACACTGGACCTAGGCGACATCCTGGGTGTGTCGGGTACGCTGTTTATTACTAAAACGGGCGAACTGTCCATCAAGGTTCTCGCATTTGAGCTACTCACCAAGTCCCTGCGGCCCTTGCCGGAAAAATTTCATGGTCTCAGTGATCAGGAAACCCGCTATCGCCAGCGTTATGTAGACCTGATTACCAGTGAGGAAACCCGCCAGACATTCAGGCTGCGCTCTGCGGTGGTTGCCTATATCCGCAATTTTTTCCTGCAACGTGAATTCCTAGAAGTGGAAACTCCGATGATGCAGCTCATTCCAGGTGGTGCTGCAGCCAAACCGTTTGTCACGCACCATAACGCATTGGGAAGGGATCTTTTTCTACGCATAGCCCCTGAGCTGTATCTCAAGCGGCTGGTCGTCGGTGGCTTCGATCGGGTGTTTGAGATTAACCGTAACTTTCGTAACGAAGGGCTTAGTACCCGGCACAATCCGGAGTTCACCATGCTCGAGTTCTATCAGGCCTACGCTGACTACACTGACCTGATGGACCTGACCGAGACCCTGTTCAGAGGCTTGGCTGAACAGGTAGTCGGTACCTTGTCGATAGCATCAGAAGATGGGCAGAGTACCTTCGATTTTAAAAAGCCGTTTACCCGATTAAGCCTGTTTGATTCTATTCTGGCTTACAACGACGGTATAAATGCCGCCGATTTACAATCAATACAAGATGCAACCACTCTTGCAAAGTCCTTGCACATAGACGTGAAACCTAACTGGGGCCTTGGAAAAATCCAGACAGAAATTTTTGAAGCCACTGTTGAAGAGAAACTGATGGACCCGACCTTCATTACGCTATACCCCACAGAAGTGTCGCCACTGTCACGCAGAAACGATCACGATCCGCACGTTACTGACAGGTTCGAGCTGTTTGTTGGCGGTCGCGAGATAGCGAACGGATTTTCAGAGCTGAACGATGCAGAAGACCAGGCCGAACGATTTAAAGCACAGGTTGCTGATAAGGATGCCGGTGACGAGGAGGCCATGCACTTTGACGCGGACTATGTGCGTGCGTTGGAATACGGTATGCCACCAACAGCAGGTGAGGGTATCGGCATTGATCGGCTGGTTATGCTACTGACCGCATCACCCAGTATTCGCGATGTGGTTTTGTTTCCGCATATGCGGCCCGAATAATAGGACCTGAGTAATAGCACCGGGCATGAACAGAATACGGATTCTTGCGCAAGACGAGATACTACGCCTAGTCTCTACACGTCGCGGTATTATCGCGCTGGCAGGTTTTCTACTGGTTTGGATAGCTGTCCTGAATTACCTGATTTTGCCAGCGGCGGCCTTTTTTGTCGGTGCCAGCGACGCTGGTATTGCAGAAGTGCTGTTAGCGCGATTGGGTCTTGAAGCCTGGCAACAATGGCCAGCACCGGAGCTGGCGGTTTACTGGGTTGTCTGTTTGTACCTTCTGCCTTTTTTTGCGTTTATAAGCTCAGCTGATCAAACCGCTTCGGATAGAAGTCGCGGCACACTTCGCTATCTAGTATTGCGCTGTTCTCGTCTGGAGATTTTTGCTGGTCGCTTTCTGGGGCAGTGCATTATATTGGTGTTGGTCGTACTGGTCACACTGGCAACAGTGCTTGTTGCCGTAATTTTCAATACGCCCGATGCATTGCCCGAGTCCATTACCCATGCACCGGTTATCATCGTCAATCTGTGGTTGCTGGTTATGCCTTACATCGCTTTAATGGCGCTGGTTTCAGTTTTGGCAAAATCGGCTCGTCAGGCGACGTTGTATGCAGTGATTATCTGGATCAGCGTATCGTTTCTGGTTGGCTATCTGCAGGCACGTTTCGGTCCGTTATCTTTTCTGGACTGGGTACTGCCCGGCTCACAGGTCAGTCAGTTAATGCGCTTATCGGACTGGCAGACACTGGCGCTGGCGCCTATACCCATCGTACATACCATCGTATTGTTGTTTGTAGGCGCCTTTCTAATGTACCGGAGGGATCTGTAGATGTCGCTCGATACACTGATCGAGTGTGAAGGATTAACGAAACACTATGGTAGCGCCGTAGCACTAGACACTGTATCGCTCACGCTCCCTGCTGGCGAACCCATTGCACTGATTGGTCCCAATGGTGCGGGCAAAACCACACTGTTGAGTCTGCTATGCGGATTCATCCGACCCAGTGCAGGCCAGGTCCGCGTGCTGGGTCAGCAACCCGGTTCGCAAGCACTCAGTGGCCGATTGTCAGCGCTACCACAGGATGCGTTACTGGATCCGCGGCTCAGCGTTGGCGGGCAATTGCGTTTTTTCGCACGCTTGCAAGGCATGAGCGCGCAGCAAGCGAAAATGGATACACACAGAGTCCTGCAAACGGTAGACCTACTCGACTCAATCAATACCAAGCCGGTCGATTTGAGTCATGGTATGCGCAAGCGTATTGCGATTGCTCAGGCTCTTCTGGGTGAGCCCAAGCTGGTGTTGTTGGACGAGCCCACAGCAGGAATAGATCCACCTAATGCAAAGATGATCCGTGACTTGATCCGTGCTCAGTCTACCCGCACAACGTTTATTGTCAGTTCCCATAATCTGGATGAACTAGAGCGTTTATGCGGATCGGTTGTGCACCTTGAAAAAGGTCGTTTGATCAGCGTTGGAGGTGTTAATGATGACGCGGAGAATCACGAGTTCGTGACCTTGCGAATCAACACAGTGGAAGAATCAACATTCATGATGGCAGCCAAGGCATTAGCGGGCGTACAGAACATTACCCGCACCGCCCAGGGTGATTATCTGATTCAGACCGACGACGACATGAAGACAAGTCTGGCACTGATGCAAATGTTATCCGATTACGGCTGGCGCTATCGCCAGCTTTCACGTGGTAAAACCCTAGAAGAACGTCTGTACGGTGACGCTTCCTGACTATGCACTCACGTCACTACTGACCTGTTTTGTGCGAATAGTCAGGTGGCCGGTTAGGGTTTTGTGTACCGGACACTTGAGCGCTATCTCCATCAAGCGTTTGCGTTGATCATCGTCCAGATCGCCGTGTAAGGTGATATCACAATCGATGTAGTCCAATTGCATGGGCTTGTTTTCGCAGCCCTCACAATCACGCACGTGTTCGCGGTCATGGCGCATCACAATCTCTGTATTAGTCAACGGCCACTTTTTTCGCGAAGCATACATGCGCAGCGTCATGGCTGTGCAAGTACCCACTGATGCGAGCAGATGTTCATAGGGCCCAGGGCCTGCGTTGGCCCCACCGAACTTAACGGGTTCATCGGCGATCCAATGATGGGTATCGCTAAACACATCGAGCATAAATTTGCCGTCGCGTTCTCTAATTGATACCTGTCCAGCAGGCACCTTGGGTCGCTCGATTGGTTCTGGCAACTTAATTTGACGTGTGGCCCAAGCAGCAATGACTTCGGCCACGTATTCTGCATCGGGCGCCCGGCTAAGCATGTGATCCGAGTCATCTAGGCTGACAAAACTTTTTGGGTGGCGTGCCGCCAGGTAGATGCGCTCCGCCTCTGAGATATTGACAACCTTATCAATCGGTGAATGCATAACCAGCAGGGCAGCTTTGAGCTTGCCAATATGTGTTACAGAAGTTTGGTTGATATCGTCCAGAAACTGCTTCTGAATGGTGAACTTGCGACCCGCCAGAGTAACTTCAGCTTCACCTTGTTTTTCAATAGTATCGATATCACAGGCAAACTGGGCTGATACGTGCTGGGCGTCACCGGGGGACCCGATGGTAACAACACCCTTGCACTCGGGGATCTGATGAGCCGCTGTCAGCACAGCGGTACCGCCAAGGCTGTGACCGATTAACAGAGAGGGTGCCAAGCCTTCGCCACGCAGATGATCCGCAGCGGCAATCAGGTCCGTGACATTTGATGAGAAATTGGTATTGGCGAAATCGCCATCACTACCACCCAGGCCTGTAAAGTCAAAACGCATAACGGCATAGCCGCGTTTGACCAGCGCCCGGGATATGCGTGATGCCGACGCGATATCCTTGCCGCAGGTAAAGCAGTGCGCAAATAACGCGGTGGCCAGTGGTGGTTGATCTGGCAGTTCTAGCAACCCGGCAAGAGTGACGCCATCAGAGCCTGCAAATTCGAACTTACGACGTTCCGACATCTTAGCTGTCTCCACTGACCAATTCTATTAATAAGGGTAAGGTGTGCTCCATCAGCAGGGGTTGAGCCTGAGCTGTGGGGTGAATTCCGTCCGATTGAAAATAGTCTCTGTTCTGGGCGATTGGTTCCAGCAGAAACGGCAATAGGGCGCTACCTGAGGCGTCAGCAGCACGTTTAAATGCCGCCGCAAATAGCTTGAGATAGGCTTCGCCATAGTTGGAGGGGATCATCATACCTTGAATTAAAACCTTGGCCCCAGCCGCTTGGGCCAGTGCCGCCATACCTTCTAAATTCTGTTGCATGGTTTTGGGCGAGTAACCGCGCAGCCCGTCATTGCCACCGAGTTCGATGACCACTAAATCAGGCTGGAAACGCTCCAACGCCGCCGGTAGTCTGCGTAAGCCGCCACCGGTTGTGTCACCACTAATACTGGCATTAATGAAGCGGACGTCGAACCCCTCCTCCAGCAGTCGCTGTTCAGCCAGATAGACCCAGCCGTCATTTTCATTCAATCCATAGGCGGCACTAATACTGTCACCCATAACCAGCACGGTGAATGTGTCGGTATGGTCCTCTGAATCGGCACTTTGGCCTGAATTTAGTGTAAGCGCTAATACACTGAACAGCAGAGCACGAACGATCGCAGCAAATCTCATAGCTTGTTCATCTCGAATAAAACCCTATTGTCTGATGCTAGAGGATATAACAATGACAAGTCACTGCGCAGCGCAGGCGCTACTGAACGGATCGCAGATTGCCAAACGTGTGAGTGGTCCGGAAGGTACGCTGACCATTTTGCATGCGCTGGATATTCAAGTGCACGCCGGTGAGGCAGTTGCCATAGTGGGGCCATCCGGGTCTGGAAAATCGACACTGCTAGGCATTTTGGCTGGTTTGGATACCCCCACCGAAGGTGATGTGGAGCTGCTGGATCAACCCATGTCATCACTGGATGAGGACGCGCGGGCGCGGCTGCGTGCTGGCAAGGTGGGGTTCGTCTTCCAAAGCTTCCAGCTGCTGCCGGGCCTGAGTGCGCTTGAAAATGTCATGCTGCCGTTGGAACTCACAGGTGTTGCCGACGCAGCAGCACGCGCCCGAGCCATGCTGGAAAAAGTAGGCTTGCAGGATCGCGAGGGGCATCAGCCATTGCAGCTCTCAGGCGGCGAGCAGCAGCGGGTCGCTCTGGCCCGGGCGTTCGTCTCGCAACCAGCCTTGTTGTTTGCGGATGAGCCAACCGGAAACTTGGACAGCGAAACCGGTGAAAAAGTAATTGAACTGATGTTCTCGTTACGACAGCAACAAGGGTCGGCGGTTGTGCTGGTTACACACGATCATCAGCTGGCGGCGCGTTGTGATCGTACATTGCGCATGGGTAACGGAAAACTCGAAACCGTATGAGTCATACCAATATTGTTCGTCAATTCCGTTTTGCGTTACGTTCACTGACGCGCGACTTGCGGGCCGGTGAACTGCGTGTTCTGGCGCTGGCATTGTTGGTTGCTGTGGCATCTGTAACGGCTGTCGGTTTTTTCACAGATCGCATAGGACGAGCCGTTGAGCGCCAGGCTGCAGATGTTTTAGCGGCTGATCTTCGTGCCAGCTCCGGTTTCAAGTTGCCACCTGAATTACTGGAAAATATTCAGTCCCGTGAGTTGCAGAGTGCACAACATGTGCGTTTTCCCAGCGTCGTTGTCAATCAGAGAGATGAATCCCAACTGGTGGCCATGAAGGCTGTGTCAGAAGGTTATCCATTGCGTGGGGCTATTCGCCTAGCTGATATCAATGACCCATCGACCACCACCACTGGCCAGGCCGGTAGCCCGCAGCCCGGCACAGTCTGGGTAGATGCTCAACTGCACTCGGCTCTGGCGTTGGTAGCGGGTGATGTGTTGACGCTCGGTCAACGTGATTTCACGGTTAGTCATATCATTCTGTTTGAACCGGATCGTGGCGAAAATGCTTTCGAATTCGCACCGCGCGTCATGATAAATCTGCAAGATCTACCCAGCTCTGGTTTGCTGGGTGAAGGCAGTCGCGCAACCTATACCGTGCTCATGGCCGGGGAAGCCGCGCAGCTCGAGAGCGCCAGAGACTACCTAGAGACAACCTATCCCGATGAAGTGCGTGTGCAAGGCGTGCGCGATGGTAGCCCGCAAATGAAGCGCGCGTTAGATCGCGCACAGCGCTTTCTGGGTCTGGCTTCTGTGGTTACTGTGTTGCTCGCAGGCGCTGCGATTGCATTAGCAGTGAGGCACTTTGCACTAAAGCAGTGCGACGCCAGTGCTGTCATGCGTACGCTGGGTGCAAGTCGTGCAGAAGTGGTGGTTTGGTTGTCCACTCGATTGCTACTCATTGCATTGGTGGCCTCAGCGGTGGGTATTGTGATCGGTTGGTTTGCTCAACTGGTGCTGGCTAATCTACTGCAAGGCTGGTTTGGTCTTAACTTGCCTGCACCGGGTTTTCTGCCACCGGTTATCGGGATGCTGACAGCCTTTATATCATTAGCTGGGTTTGGTCTATTACCCATTGTTAAGGCCGGTCAGGTTAATGTTATGCGTGTATTGCAACGAGACTACTCCGGCATGAACAGTAGCTCTGTAATAGCCGGAGTATTCGGTGTGATTGCTACTTTTTTAGTGGTCTTCTTACTCTCCAGAGATTTTCAGCTCAGTGCTATTGTGGTCGCAGGCGTGGTGGGTATGCTGTTGGTATTTGCCCTGTTTGGCCGCTTAATGATCACGGCTGTCAGGTTCACGGCCGGTGCGCGCTTTCGGCTTAGTACGGCTGGGCTGCAGCGACGCGCAGCCAGTAGTATTGTCCAGCTGGCAGCGTTTGCCATGGGCATTATGGCGCTGTTGCTGATATCTATTGTCAGAGTGGACTTGCTGGCAGCCTGGGAGCAGGACTTGCCCGAGGGCGCACCGAATGTGTTTGTTGTCAATATTCAGCCTGATCAAGTTGAAGGATTTGCCGCGCAATTGGAATCACAGGGTATCCAGACCACCGGCATTCATCCGATGGTTCGTGCGCGGTTAGTCAAGCATAACGGTGAGCCCGTTTTAACAGCCGATGCAACCGAACAACAGAAACGCTATGCGCGCCGGGAATACAATCTGTCTTTCTCGAACACTGTGCCATTGAATAATCAGATTGTTGCAGGGGACTGGTGGGCTGAAGATGGCAATGCAGAACCGTTACTGTCGATAGAGCAGGAGTGGGCGCAAGAGCGTGGGTTTGCCATCGGCGATACCTTGACCTTCAAGAGCGCAGGAGTTGAGACAACCGCCACTGTTGCCAACTGGCGTGAGGTTGACTGGGAGTCGTTTCAGGTCAATTTCTTTGCTGTGTCATCACCGTCTATGCTGGAAGGATTGCCAGCGACCTACGTAACCAGTTTTCATATCAAAGAGGATTTCGTCACAGCAACCACGGGTTGGGTTCGGCAATTCCCCGGTATTGCAACGCTCGATATTGGTGCAATCATCACTCGCATCAAGTCTCTGATGGAGCGTGCCTCTTTAGCGGTAGAATATGTGTTTCTGTTTACATTGTTGGCAGGCTTTTGTGTATTGCTGGCGGCGGTGCAAAGCAGTCAAGGTGAGCGTATTCGGGAGTCGGCACTGTTGCGGGCCTTGGGTGCATCTCATCAACAGTTACGCGAAGCAGTAATTGCGGAATTCGCCATACTGGGTGCATTGGCTGGTCTACTGGCTGCGGTGGTTGCTTCGCTTATCGCCTGGTCATTAAGTCAGTTTGTGTTCGAACTTCCGTTTCAATTGAACGCGTGGTTATGGGTAATTGGAATTTTTGGAGGAGCGTTTGGCATTGCCACGGCGGGTTATCTCGCTACTCGGCATGTGCTGCATACTCCACCTATTGTGGCTTTGCGGCACTCCGGCTGAGTGATGTGCTCTCGTGAAACACACCTTCAGTGCTGATGAGGGTGCGTTTGAGACGCTGCAGAGTTCGCAGTCGTATCTCAGTGAGCAGTGCACCCGTAGTCAAGCGCTGATCATTCGTCGGGCTGTCGAACATTGCTGGGCCGTGCGTGATCGGCCCACTGGCTACCCTGAACCGCTGCATGTCGCCGCACAGCTTAAGCACATGCGTGCTGACACACCTATCATTGTTTCGGCATTGTTCGGCACCGATGTATCAGCAGAACACTATTCCATCGACTTCTTACACGAACACTATGGCCAGGAGATTGCCACACTAACCCGAGGTGTTCGTTGGCTTAACGCCTTGTCGATCAGTGATGCATTCGGTGCAGGGGATCATGCAGAAACCTTGCGCCGCATGGTGTTATCCATGGTCGAAGACGTGCGTGTTGTGTTGGTCAAACTGGCATACCGGACACAGCGCTTGTATGTACTGGCTAAGCGTGAATCCAATAATCGACAGTCCGTGGCACAAGAGACACTGAGCATCTATGCACCGTTGGCAAACCGCCTGGGTCTGGGTCAGTTAAAGTGGGAGCTTGAAGACGTTGCGTTCAGAATTGTGGAACCACTGGCTTATAAGCGCATAGCGGGAGCATTAGAGGAGAACCGCGCGGCCCGCGAAATCTATATCAATGACTTTGTCGATGACTTGTCCACCAGGGTTAGCAAACACGGCATTAACAACGCTTCCGTATTTGGTCGTCCCAAGCATATCTACAGTATTTGGAAAAAGATGCGTGACAAGCACATTGAGTTTTCCGATCTGTTTGATGTGCGCGCTGTGCGTGTACTGGTTGATGATGTGCAGCAGTGCTATAGCGTGCTGGGTATTGCGCACAGTATCTGGCAACCCATTAGCCGTGAATTTGATGATTACATTGCCAATCCGAAAGACAATGGCTATCGCTCCTTGCACACAGCCGTCATTGGACCTTCTGGTAAGCCTGTGGAGGTGCAGATCCGTACGCGCGATATGGACGACGATGCTGAAAATGGCGTAGCGGCCCATTGGGCCTATAAAGAAGGTGCGCCGGTTGACACTAACCTACAAAAAGGTATCAACGCGCTACGACAGTTGCTGGACGATAGCGACGATGAAATCCTGGTGGAAGGGTTTACCCAACAACTGAATTCACAACGCGTCTATGTGTTTACACCAAAAGGTGAAGTGATTGATTTGGTCAGCGGCTCGACGCCGCTGGATTTTGCGTATCACATACATTCTGAAATTGGACATCGTTGCCGCGGGGTGAAAGTCAATGGACGAATTGTTCCGCTAACCCATGTTCTAGCCAACGGCGATCAAGTCGAGGTACTCACTACCCGTGAACCCGGCCCGAGCCGTGACTGGCTGAATAAGTCGCTGGGTTACATTAATAGTAGTCGGGCACGTGGCAAGGTGCGCGCCTGGTTTAATCAACAGGATCATGAACAACATTTGGCTGACGGACGGACGATCCTGGATCGTGAACTTAAGCGTTTTAAAGCCAGTTCAGTGTCTATCGATACCTTGGTTAAGCGTCTGAAATTCGATAGATCGAATGATTTGTTAGCAGCGATAGGGCGTAACGAGGTGACGGTAGCGCAAATCGTTGGCGCCATTGATCATTTGGCGGTACCGGTTGTTCGGCAGACAGAAAAAGTCTTGAGAACCCCAACGCAGGATCGCACATCGGGTGCGATTCACGTGCGCGGTGTTGGGAATCTGTTGACACAGATTGCGGCATGTTGTCAGCCAGTACCGCCCGATACGATTGTTGGATTCATCACACGAGGTAAGGGCGTCACCATTCACCGCGCAGATTGCAGCAATATTTTGAACCTGCGTGACAGTGAACGTGAACGATTGATAGAGGTAGACTGGGGCGACGATGACATCAGTCGCTACCATGTGGAAATCCACATACGAGCGTTTGATCGGCATGGTTTGCTGCGAGATGTCTCGACCGCATTATCAACGTTGAATGTGGACGTGGTGTCTGTCAATACATTGAGCGATCAGGCACACCAGACGGCGGACATGAGGATCGGTCTACATATTTCCAATACGGGCGAGTTGTCCTCGGTCATGGACAAAATTCGTCAACTGCGCAATGTTCAGGAGGTGGAGCGAGTCAACTAGACTTTTTCGATACAGTGGCGCGGTATACTCCCGCCCATGGCAGGAAATACATTTGGCAAGCTCTTCACCGTCACAACCTTTGGTGAGAGTCATGGCCCAGCGCTAGGTTGTACCGTTGACGGTTGCCCGCCGGGTTTGCCGCTCTCCAGTGCGGATTTGCAAAAAGATCTTGATCGTCGCAAACCGGGTCAGAGTCGCTATACCACGCAGCGGCGCGAGGCAGATGAGGTCGAGATTCTATCCGGTGTTTTCGAGGGCAGAACCACCGGCACGCCCATTGGTTTGCTGATTCGAAATACCGATCAGCGCTCGCGGGACTACGACAAAATCAAGGAACAGTTCCGTCCGGCCCACGCCGATTACACCTATCAGCAGAAGTACGGCTTTAGAGACTATAAGGGCGGTGGACGCTCGTCAGCCCGAGAAACTGCCATGCGCGTGGCAGCAGGTTCGATCGCCAAACTGGCACTGGCCCAACCCGCTTTCGGTGGTGTGAGTATTCGGGGATATTTATCGCAGCTGGGGCCTATCGAACTTGACCGAAGCGGATTCGACTGGAATGAGATCAGCAACAACGCATTCTTCTGGCCCAATGCAGCCCAGGTTCCAGAACTAGAAGCCTATATGAAGCAACTGAGTAAAGAGGGCGATTCGATTGGTGCAAAGGTGAATGTTCAGGCCGACAATATGCCGGTTGGCTGGGGCGAGCCGGTATTCGATAGACTGGATGCCGATATCGCGCATGCATTAATGAGTATTAACGCGGTTAAGGGGGTGGAAATCGGTGCAGGCTTTGCTTGTGTTTCTCAACGCGGCACTGAACACCGTGACGAGATCACCAGCAAGGGTTTTCTGTCCAACGAGGCAGGCGGTGTGCTGGGCGGCATTTCATCAGGGCAAAGTATTACTGCCGCTCTGGCACTCAAACCAACGTCCAGCGTGAGAATTCCGGGTCGTAGTATTGACATTAACGGCAAAGACATATCCGTTGTAACCACCGGTCGACACGATCCCTGCGTGGGAATACGTGCAACACCGATTGCCGAGGCCATGCTGGCATTGGTTCTGGCTGATCATGCCATGCGTCATCGCGCACAAAATGCCGATGTCGTTCGTTCTACCCCTGTGATTCCTGCTTAACAATTCTTTAGAGAGTATCAACAGCATGGGCTACAAAGCCGAAGGCAAGATAGAGAAGATTTTCGACGCTGAACAGAAAAGCGCATCATTTCAGGCGCGTGAATTCGTCATTGAAGTGGCCGATGGTCAATACCCACAAATGGTCAAATTCCAACTGGTGCAAGACAAATGCACACTGGTGGATGACTACGCAGAAGGCGATAACGTAGAGGTAGAGTTCGACCTGCGCGGACGAGAATGGAACGGCAAATACTTTACCAACTTGCAAGCCTGGCGTATTTCCAAAGCCGGCGAGGGCAGCGATAGCGGCGGCGCCACAGGTGGCGCATCATCATCCACATCATCGACACCCAAGCCAGCCGCAGCACCGGCTGCAGCTAGCAGTGATTTTGATGATGACATTCCGTTTTAGAACCTAAATGAATTCATGCCCAGAGGAACGCGTGCAGATTGAGAACGTTGACTTGGCTCTGACTTTGCTTTGTTTATATCTGCACCGCAGTACTTTGCAGCACTTGTGTCTTGGTCGTCGCGAGTTGCTCGTGTTTTTTAATGAATGTGCACCGCTTACTGTGTGCTGTAATGTTCAGCCTATGATCTGAATACACTATGTAATACCAACAAATTCAATCTCAGCGGTACTCTGATTGACGGGATCGCCTTGATTAAACAACAGGGGGTACAGGTCTAGGCAACAACGCCATGAACGCATAGGCCGCACGTGATAGCGTTCTGTCTTTAAGCCGAACAGACCCCAACTGGCGTTGCATATCTATCCCTGAAATAGCCACATCAACAATTTCATCATCAATCATGTTGCTGGGCAAAGCACTCCAACCCAAACCGACTGACACCATCATCTTGATGGTCTCAAGATAGTTGGTCTCTAGCGTTGTTTCCACGTTGACATTGAACGGGCGTAGCGCGTCTAACAGAATGGTCCGTGTGACGGTGCCCCGGGCGGGTAGTACCGCATTGAATTGGGTCAGGTATGCCGGTGTGATATCCGTCATATCGGCTGCAGCCAGGGGATGATCATTGGCGCAGACAATACTTAAAGGATCGGGCCAGACTAATTGTGTTTCCAATGAGCTTTCCAGAGCATCAGGCAAGGTCACTACCGCCAGTTCGATGTGCCCATTGGCCACCTCATCGCAGGCCAGTTCAGAGTCCATAAACAGCAGGTCAAGTTCCACATGCGGATAAGCCTGAGTGAAGGCTTTGAGTACCGGCGGCAATCGGTGAATGCCGACGTGATGGCTCGTGGCTAATCGCAAACGACCACCCACATGTGCGCCCAGCGACTGGATCTCTTCTCGGCTGACGTCAATGTCTGCCAGGATGCGCCGTGCGCTGACCTGGAATTTTGCACCGGCCTCAGTAAGCTGGGTGCTGCGACCCAATCGGTCGAATAAGGCCACCCCGAGATCCTCTTCGAGGGCCCAAGGAATTCCGGTGGAGCTGCGGCCTCGGGAAGTACTGGCCTCAGCATTCGCGGAGCCTCCTCCACCAGTGTCCCCAAGATTCTTACAAGATTCTCTCCCACAATCTCGCCGTGAGTCCCAATCTCTGATGGCAGAGTCAGACGAGTCCGTTCTTGGGCTGCGGGAGCTGTCCTTCCTCCGTAGCCACCTGGAGCCTCACCTTTGAGATTGATCCAAG